>JAPPII010000028.1 GCA_028820845.1 Candidatus Poribacteria bacterium | reverse complement strand
AATCTCCAAGAAAATGGCAAAAGGGTGCGAAGTCAAATCGCACCCTTGCTTTGAATTTTCCATGAGAATTTTGGAATCTACTCTTTTTTTGTCAAAATAAGATTTTGATAGGCATCAACAACGGCGAAGGAATTCGGAGGTATGACAGTCGTCGCGCTGAATTCTATTACAATCGCGGGCCCTGCCATGCGATTGCCGGGTTGCAATGCTTCACGACGGTAGAAATCAGTTGGAAGTGCTTCACCTTCAAAGATAACAGGACTTTGGATAGTAAACGCTTTAGTGGCAGCAGTATTGGCGAGTGGGACTGCTTGAATGGGAGGTTGGTCGGTTTCGCCGATGGCTGTAAGGCGGAGGTTTACCACCTCAGCTGGTGCATCGGTTCGGGCATAGCCGAAGCGTTGGGCGTGTGCAGCGTGGAATTTCTCAACAAGGGATTGTATCTCCTCTCCGATGTTGTGGGAAGGGTTTGTAACCCCGATCCCGTGCTGATAAGGGATATTTAGTTCGTAAGATTGCCCCGCATACCGCATATCCAGTGAGCGATTAACTTTAAGTTGATCGGGTGTAAACCCTTCCGTCTTCATCTCGTTTTCGGCGCGGGTGAGGAGCGCGTCGAATCCTGCGTCTAATGCTTTAGCGAGTGCTTCGTCGCTGTCCTTTTCAAGCTGCCACAACACTGTCTGTGAGTAGTCTTTGATGACATCTGCAAAGAGCATCCCGTAGGCAGAGAGTAGACCGCCGTTTGGCGGGATGAGGACTGTTCCGATGCCGAGGTTCTCTGCCATAAATGCGGCGTGTAAACCCCCGGCACCGCCGAAGGAGACGAGCGTGAAGTCGCGGGTATCGAATCCCCGTTCCACAGAAATAACTTTGATAGCGCGTTCCATGGCGGCGTTGGCAACCTTGAGAATGCCGTCGGCGGCTTGCAAAGGCGAGATACCGAGATGCGACGCAAACTTTTCAATGTATGCGCGAGGTTTATGGATGTCAAGGGACATCGCGCCTCCCAAAAATTGGGTCGCAGCGATACGGCCTAAGAAAAGGTTCGCATCGGTTACCGTGATGTTTTCGCCGTTGTTCCCGTAACAGATCGGGCCCGGGTTCGCGCCTGCACTCTCCGGTCCGACACGTAATGCGCCGCCTGTATCGACAGTCGCAATCGAGCCGCCACCGGCACCGACGGTATGGATATCGATGAGCGGCACCTTAATTGGCAATCCACTAATAGTACTTTCCGTCGTGAGGGAGATACCCTGATCACAGAGACTCACATCCGTTGAAGTGCCACCCATATCAAATGTGATAATCTGGTTGTAGCCAGCGGTTTTGGCGATTTGATAAGCACCCAGAACACCGCCAGCGGGACCGGAAAGCACAGTACCAATACCCGCCGATTCACCCCTGTATAGCAAGTTTTCAGCGTGCGATCTGCCGTGAAAGGTCCTCGCAGAAACGCTACCGCCGTTGGAAAGCATCAGACGAAACGACTTCGGAAACTGCTTTGACTCTATGAGTGTGGAGAGATGTCGTTCCAAGGTAGGACGGATGTAAGCATTCGCAACGGTGGTGCTGAAGCGGGCGTATTCTCGATATTCTGGCAGGACTTCGTGTGAGCAGGAAACCGGTATCTCAAACCGTGCTGAGAGGTGTTCCGCAACAATCCGTTCGTTTTTTGGGTTGACGTAGGCGAAAAGGAAACAGATTGCGATGGCATCAGGTTCTAACGTGGCGAGTTGGGCCGCGAGGGCATCCAGTTCATCCGTTTCAATCTCAGTTTGGATTTCACCCGTGTGCAGGGTCCGTTCTGAAATACCGAAACGTCGTGCAGCAGGGACGAGCGGTGCTGGACGTTCCACGAAGAAGTCGTAAAGGTCTGGTCGTGATTGTCTACCGATCTCTAAAACGTCTTCAAAGCCTTTCGTTGTGACGAGGGCAATACGCGCCCCTCTGCGTTCAAGGAGTGCATTCGTTGCGACCGTTGATCCGTGAACAATCTCCGCTTCTTCAGCAGTGGTGTCGTGCTTATGTAGGATTTCACCTACACCTTGTATCACGGCATGTGCAGGGTTTTGCGGCGTGGATAGGACTTTGTGCGTGAACAGCGAGTTGTTGGTGTGCATCACGATATCGGTGAAGGTGCCACCCGTATCGACCCCTATCTTTTTCATTCTATCTCGGATTTCCTGTTTGAGCATCTTTTTTATCGAAAGTGGTACAGCGTATCTATGGTATATTCGTCGTTAAACGACTACGTTTTGGGGGCTGCCTTCCAGAAAGGCGATGATGTTATCTACCGCGCCTTCATTAAGGAGTTCAACGCCTTCAGGAGTCATATCGGCACAATGTGGTGTTAAGATTACCTGCTCGCAAGTTAAGAGGGGGTGGTCAGCAGGGAGCGGTTCCTGATCGTAGACATCAATAGCGGCACCACCGAGATGTCCGCTATTCAAAGCAGAGATGAGGGCATTTGTATCAACCACGCCGCCACGTGCGACGTTGATGAGCAGCGCACCTTGCTTCATTGTGGCGAGTTCGCTTTCACCGATGAGATGCTGACTCTCTTCTGTTAACCTAACGTGCAAGCTGACGACATCGGCGGTCTGGAGCAATGCGTCCAGAGAGACGAACTGAACACCTAATTCTGCCGCGCGTGCTGCTGAAGGGTGATACGTCCACGCGATAACATTCATCCCGATGGCTCGTCCGAGGCGCGCCATCTCAGCACCGATATGTCCAGTGCCAATAATCCCCAAGGTTTTCCCTTGAAGATAGACGTTGTCCATGCGGGGCCAGCCACCTGATTTCATGGACGCTGTCAGAAAAGCTGCCCGTTTGGCGAGCCCAAACATCAACCCGAACCCGTGTTCTGCGACAACGGGAGCAGTCCGTCCGGGTTGATTACAAACGGTAATTCCGCGCTTTTTCGCTTCGTCGAGTCCAATCATATCGGTTCCAATCGAACAGAGCGAAATGAGTTTGAGTTTCGGAAGTTGCTGCAACAGTTCATCGGGCCACTTGACGAGTCCGCGCGAATTGATGAGAATGTCTGCATCTTCGGCGCGACGGAGTTGTTCTTCGTGAGTTTCGGGTCGGTCAGTGTAGAGGACGACATCACCGTAGGGTTTCAGGCGTTCCAGGTGCGGTGAACCTTGGATTTGCGGGGGTGAATCACCGGGGACAACGATTTTGAGTCTGTTCACAATTTGTTCCTTTCTACTTTTAGAAACACTCCCAATACAGCGCGACAATCTCTTCAGCGGTAGCCTGTCGCGGATTGTTAGCTGGACTCCCACTTGCGATGGCATCGACCGCCATCTGTTCGACGACAGACTCGAATTTTTCTTTTTCAATACCGATTTCACCGAGTCGCGGCATCTGGATGTCGGCGACAAGCCGTTCAACGGCAGAGATTGCTGCATCTGCTTGGTGCATCGGCGATAATCCGTCAATCGGTTCACCCATAGCGCGCGCAATATCGGCGAAGCGAGCAGGCGCGCCGACGACACTAAACGCCATCACGTCGCGGAGTAACACCGAATTTGATAGTCCATGGTGAATATGGAAATACGCACCAATCGGACGGGACATGCCGTGGACTAAAGCCACAGATGAATTGCTGAACGCCATACCTGCGATAGACGCACCAATCATCATATCCGTGCGAGCGGAGACATTTTCGCCATCTGCCCACGCTTGCCGGAGCGAACCTGAAATCATCTCGATTGCTTTCAGGGACAGGGCATCCGTTATCGGTTGGGCGCGTTTAGAGATATACGCTTCTATCGCGTGCGTCAGGGCATCAACACCGACTGCCGCCGTCAGATGCGGTGGGGTTGTCAGGGATAGCAACGGATCCACGAGAGCAACGGACGCGAGTAGACACCGACTGCTGAGCATCATCTTAACGTTCCGCTCTGTGTCGGTGATAACGGTGACTTTAGAGACCTCACTACCTGTTCCCCCTGTTGTTGGTATTGCTATAAGAGGCGTTCCTGGATTCGGGATTTTATCCACACCCATGTAATCGGCGAAATCGCCGTCATTTGCCAGTTTCATAGCGATGCCTTTTCCGCAGTCGATGGCACTTCCGCCGCCGATGCTCACGATGACATCGCAGCCTTCGTCAGTGTATTGTTTTAAGCCGTCTTGCACATTCTGTAGCGTTGGGTCGGGGGTGACATCAGAGAAGGATGAGGAGGTTATTCCGGCGTTGTGTAAATTGTGGGCGATGTTGTCGGCGTATCCGATTTTGGCGATACCCGGATCGGTCACGATGAGTGCGTTCGTTGCACCGAGCCGTTTCCCCTGTTCACCGGCGTTCTCAGATGCACCTGCGCCTGTGATTATTGTGGGTGGGAGTGTTAGTGTTGTAGGCAATTTTTGATTTCCTATGAAGATGTCCTGTTCAGTTGGCTATAGAGTAGATTAAAGGCAAATCACTGATCTGGGTCTGTGAAGAGAGTCCGGGAAGAAGTTCTTCGCCGTGTTCTAAGAGCCACTCAACAAGCAGATCGACTGCGTCTTGTAGATTCTTTAAAGCCTCTTTTTGAGTATATCCCCAACTTGCTGCCCCTTTATGCTCCAGAGCAGGGATATACGCCCGCCAGACGGCTTTCTCATCTGGTTCGTCGGGCCACTTGTCTTTTTCTAACACAACCTGAAGCGCGAACGTTTTCATCTATTCCTTTAGTAGTTAATACCCGTACCGTTTAAAAATTCCTCAATATTTCTACCAATCGTTGGGGGTGGGAGTGGCTCATTGTCGCGATGAAAGATTTCTATCCACTCGTCAACAATCTCACATAACTGCCGATACACCTCTACTTCATCAGGACCATGGGAGCACGGGCCGATGATGCCCGGACAATATCCGATAAAGCATTCGTCCTCGTCTGACCATTCCACGATTTTGATGTACTTCGCGCTTGCATTCATTTTTCAGACTCCTCAATTCTTCTTTTCACTAACTTTTCTTGGAAGGACTTAGCGTCATCGCCAAGTTTGCCAGAAATCGTAACCCTTGGTCCTTTCGGATGCTTGAAATTTCGATGGCTACCTTTTCCACCTGTGTTGATGAAACCAGCTTTTCTTAAGTCTGCGATGAGTTGTCGTATTTTTCTTGGCATAGCGTATCATAAAGATGATCGGATGTCCAGTTCTTTCAGTAGAATCATAAAGGCGGGCTGGATATCCCTGTTTTCAATAAATCGAAAGGCACAGAACGAACTTTCATCCTCTTTGATGGTTCATAAGGGGTGTTCATCAATATTTTAATCTACAATTGACAGGTTTCCACCTTAAAAGACTGTAGATTTATCAAGACCCATCAGGAAGTATCAACGGGTTTCTGAAAGTTTCATCCCAATATTCATTGATACCTGGCATCAACAAATCGTCATTTTCTCCCATTCCCCGGAATAAAAAACGATAACTCTGGGTGAATTTCTTAAGGCAATCTATACAGGCGTCTAACTCATCAAAAGTTGGGCTGTCCGAACTTCTCCGGTCACTGTGGGCAACCCTTTTATCAGCGAAATCTTCCACCTTGCCAATCTTGCCGCCATGGGATTTTAACTCACACAGATTTTGTTGAACAATGATAGGGTCAATATAATCCTTACATGCCCCTGAGAATCGCTGACTAAAAATCTGACTTGCGTGAGTTCGCATATCTTTTGAATACAAGTTTACAAACCGTTCCCTTGACATTACCTCCGGGAATTTTATTATATCCTCCAACAGCCTTACGAAAGAAACACTTTTCCTATCAGACTTAAGTTGTCTGCGACATGCCATCACAGCATAGTCAAAATAGGTGCTTTTTATAAACCAATGAAATGACTCCAGTTGCTGAAACGTTGGATTCTCATTTGCCATTTTCGCGATTTTCCTGAAGATATACTGGAAACTGACAAGTTCCGTAGTTTCCGGATAGATATAATCCTCAAGCCATTTATTCCACTTTTCAAATTGTTGATTCATATTCATTCCTCGCTTTCAAATGGAGATAAAACGAACCAAGTTAAGACAGCGTCATCGTAGAAAAGGAACGCCAAAGTACCTGCTTAATATTCCGTATAAGGTTCGTATTGTCACTTTGTTGTGCAAGTTTTAAAGCTGTTTCAAGATCCTGTCTCGCTTCATCAAAACGATTCAATCGCTTTTTGGCAAGTCCGCGATCGTAATAAACCCCTTCGTTATCTGGGGCAAAGTGAATTGCTACGTCATAATCAGTGAGAGCTTCCCGGTATTGTCGAATTTTGTAATTTGCTTTTCCTCTATGGTGGTAGAATTTTGGATTGTCTGGCTCTTGGCTAATAGCTTCGTCCAGGTCGGCGATGGCTTCTATGTATTGATGCAATTTGTAATTTGCTAGCCCTCGCTAATCGTAGAAGTATGGCGTATCTGGGTTAAGATGTATTGCCTCGTTAAAATCAAATATTGAAGTGCCACCGTTTATTCAGACCACAATTTAGCAAATTTTATCCAAGTTTTT
>JAPPII010000027.1 GCA_028820845.1 Candidatus Poribacteria bacterium | reverse complement strand
CATAGGAACACCCATAACTATTGAATCAAACACTCTTTTGAGAAATATCAGTATAAAAACAATGAAACAGCTCGTTTTTGCCATAGTTAATTTATTGGTGCTGAATGTAAGCATTTGTCCACTTTTCGCCAAAGCACCGACGACACCCAAAATAGCACTTTCAGCAACACCAAACGGAGATTGGGACATCCTATTGATGAATCCAGACGGATCCGAGCAGATAAATCTTACGAACGATGCAGCACTCGATTATTATCCCGCGTGGTCTCCAACGGGTGAACAGATTCTCTTCTCCTCAGACCGCGATATATTTCCAGGGAGTTTAGATCTCTACCTGATGGATCCAGACGGCTCGAATGTGCGTCGAGTCTTCGGAAAATCAAAGCATAGAGGCGCACCCGCATGGTCACCGGATGGAAAGCTGATTGCTTACTGTTCCCGTGAACAGGGGCAGTCTGTACTCTATATAGGAACGATAGACGGGAAAAAAGAGGAACGTATCGCATTCGGATGTGGACCGGTGTGGTCTCCAGACGGTAGGGAGATAGCCTTTACCTCCGGGTGGCCTGAGAATATGCGAATCAGTATACTCAATGTCGAAACACGTCGTTATAAATTTTTCTTTCCGCCAAAAGCACAGCCCTCATGGATGGAAAAAATGGCGTGGTCCCCGAGTGGAGACAGACTCGCGTTTTCATGGCTGCACCGTGTGCCGTTAAAAGACTTCCTTGAGACACAAACGATTTATACCGTGAACCGCGACGGTGGCGACCTTAAGCAAATTGTGCCTGAGGCGGGTTTACGAGCAGTGAATCCGATGTGGTCCCCAGATGGAAGTGTCCTGTTTTACCAACAGTTGATTATGGATAAAGCATTGGGGAAAAAACGGTGGCAAATCTTCAAAGTTGCCGCGATGGGTGGGGAACCGGTTGAAGTGGGACCCCCAGGGTGGTATAGCTTAGGAGATTGGTTTGATCCAGCGTATGCGTTGCCTGTTTCTCCACAACCACACCTACTAACCACAACATGGGCAGAAACAAAGCAGAAATAGGGTTTTAGTCTAATTAAAAAAATCATGCACACTTTTTCAATAAAATTGTGTCTTTAACAATTAACGGGACTGTGTCTTGGTAAAGCAAGCCATTTCCCAAGTCTGATAAATCGCACGACTACCGACGCAATCTAAAATTCAAAACCGACAAAGCACTAAATCTGGCAATCCTTTTGTGTATCTGGGAGAATTTTGATGAAACGCCTGTTCAAATATACTCTATTAGGCACGATATGGTTTCTCAATATGATGTTCCTGTCCCTAAGCATAGTCGCCGCGGACGTTGGATATATCGCATTTTCGTCCTATAGAGGAGAAAACCGTGATATCTATATGATAGATATCAATGGGCAGAATCTCCAGAACTTGACGAACACTCCTGACATAGGTGAGTTCAATCCCACCTTTTCCCCTGATGGCCGTTTTATGGCTTACGCTGCCTATCATAAGAGAAATTCAGATATCTATGTGTTGGATTTGGAAACACATGCACGCAGACGACTGACCCACAACCTTAGCGAAGACACATCTCCTGCCTGGTCACCTGATGGGAAATGGATTGCCTTTATTTCCAACCGACGTACCAGTTATGAGATTTACAAAATTAATGCTAAAGGCGGCAACCCGCAACTCCTGACTCCCCTACGCGATAGAGACAGTTTCGCACCCGCATGGTCACCCGACGGTCAATGGATCGCTTTCTTTTCGGTTAGCCAGCAAGAGGGCAACCCGGACCCTCGTATCTATGTCGTCGCTGCCGCTGGGAGACAAATGCGTCAACTCCCAAAAGCCCTTCGGTCAGGTCCAACATGGTCTCCCACAGGAGACAAGATTGCATTTCCTGCCTCAAGCGGTGCGTGGACCAGCCACATTTATGTTATGCGTGGGGATGGAGATGATATTCGTCAATTAACGCGTGGTGTCAATTGGCATGGAGATCCTGCTTGGTCTCCGAACGGACGATGGATCGTCTACACTTCAGGCGCGCCTGTAAAAGGGGCTGCTAAAAGGGATATTTATCTGATAGATGCGACAGGTGGAGAACCGCGTCAACTAACGACGCATCCGTCAGGCGGTAGAAATCCAACGTGGGTCCCTGAACTATTCTTCGCTGTTTCACCGAGTGCGGAGAAAATGACAACCCTGTGGGGAAAAATTAAGCAGGAATAAGGACTCAGAAACTACGGTGTAACTTACACAGTCATCTAAAAGTATGCAATATGAAAACGATACAGTTGTTAGTTTTTGTAATTCTCTTGGTGCTAAATACAGGGATTTTTCCAGTTTTCGCAAAAGCCCCGAAAACCGCCAAAATCGTGTTTACGTCCACCAGGGATGGCAACAAAGAGATTTATACCATGAGTCTGGACGGAAGCCAACAGGTGAGGTTGACCCACAATCCTGCGGACGATCTCTATCCTGCTTGGTCCCCAACAGGAGAACAGATACTTTTTGTTTCTAATCGTCATGGGATTCCCGACCTTTATCTTATGGAGGCAGATGGGAAAAGTGAAAGACGCGTGTTCTCAAAAAGTGCTCGCAGAGAGGATCCGACATGGTCTGCCGATGGAAAACAGATCGCTTATGAACGGTGGGAGCGTGACGGATTGGCTATCTATATCGCGACAATGGATACAAAAACGGAGGTGCGCGTCGCAGGGGGGATAGATCCAGCATGGGCACCTCGTAGAAACGAACTTGCCTTTATTGGGACTGGAGATAATCGAATTGCTATTCTCACACCACAGGCTCCGCCTCCGAGGAAACCCATCCAAGGTGACCGAATGTTTATGAAGCATCCGGACTGGTCGCCATCGGGAAAGATGCTTGTCTTCTCCGGTCGTGAGTGGGATATAGATTTTGGTGAATTCAAAACGGCGGTTCTCTACATCGTCAATCGGGATGGCACAGATGTCCGGCAAATCGTTAAGAGAACGAAGCTAGAGTTTCTGGGTCCTGTTTGGTCTCCGCAGGGAGATGCACTCCTTTATGAGCAAAGAGTCGGCGCGAAAGTTATTGGGAAACAGGTAGAAGGAGGTCGATTTCAACTTTTCACAACAGCTTTGCACGGCGGAAAACCGAAACAACTCACACAACATGGACATAATATCCAAGCGGATTGGTTTGACCCAGAGGCACTACCCGTTCAGCCAAACATGACAATGTTAACAATGCTGTGGGGTGAATTAAAAAAGAAATAACATTTTGAATATAGCCGTCCTGAAATCGCCTTCCCGGCGTTATGCCTGCTTTCTGACCTAAACTCTACTTCCTTCCATAGATTCTTTAAAATTCCCCTATAATCTTATTTTTCCACAATTACAAACAATTTTGTCAATTTTTGAGTGAAAAAACCAAATTTTTCAAATTATTTTTCATTTTATGCACGTTTCCGACCTCAAAATTACGACTATATAATTGGACTTTCTATCATACACTTTAATTCAAAAAAAAGAATAGGCAAACATCGCTTGATTTTCCAAAAACTTTATACGCCTCTATCTCTTTGAGAAACGGGTGTCTTATGCCCCAGATATTGAGAAAACAAGCGTCAAAAAAGAAATGGTGTTTCAGACATAACCCCCTTGAAACCACTTCGGCAGAGATGTTGGTAGAATATCATACGCCTACCGAAGTTGAATACGTTTTCAAGCATTTCCAAGGGAAAGGCTCAATTCTCGCAGCGAAGTAATTCGCCTTGGAAATGGTTTTCCTAACGCACTTGGGTTGGGAACTCAATCCCGTCGGAACAGAGCACCGGCAGAAAGGAGAAAAACTGAGATGAAAACAAACCTTCGTGGTAAAATCCGCGACTTTATGGCATCCGAGGAAGGTCGCGTGGGGGTCAAAGGTCCTTTGACGCTTGGTATGGCGACTGGCAGTATCCTCCTCGCACAGGCAATTTTTGGAATTCAGGACGCTGCAGCACAACCATGTGACGATGACGAAGATTGCAAAAATTGGCCTAATCTTTGCCATCCAGATGGAACTTGCGTAAGCGGCTAAGAAACTATAGTACTTGCTGGGGCGTGGTAGTCTTCACTTTTTCGCGCCTCCAGCATTCCAGACTCCAATCTTTTTGCTTCAAAAAGATTTAAAGACATCTGCTGAAACATAGGTAATCTACTAAATTTTAAGAAAAAAATAACATATTGTTTGAACAAGGTCGTCGATACAGTTAAAGTAGAGCGAGTTTGGAGTTGAACCGTTTTTACTTTTAAAGGGGTTTCTCATGAAATACTGGTTTTGTTTTCCATCTTTTTTTCTTCATCTCGCATTGCTGAATATAAATACTTGTTTAGTATCTGCCCAAGCCCCAACAGCTGCTAAAATCGTGTTTGCGGCAAATCGGGAGGGCAATCGAGACATCTACATTATGAACCCGGATGGAACCGAACAGATAAACCTCACGCGGCACAAAGCCGACGATATTTCGCCAGTTTTCTCTCCCACTGGGGAACAGATTCTTTTCGCGTCGGACCGCGACCAACTTTCGGACAGTTGGGATCTGTATTTGATGGATACTGATGGCGGAAACGTTCGACAGGTGTTTGAAAAATCAGCGGATAGAAGGCACCCAACTTGGTCTCCATCTGGAAAACAGATCGCCTACACTCGAGTTGATCATGGTGAGCGGTTCCTATACATCGCAGCTATAGACGGAAAAAAGGAAGAGCAGGTGGCTATTGGTCGTTCATCTACATGGTCTCCAGATGGCACAGAAATAGCGTTTCTTAGCGGAGCACTTGATAAACCCAGACGCATCAGTTTATTAAGGGTGCAAACGAAAAAGCAGACGTTTCTCTCTTTTCCTAAAACTCCAACGTGGGTTCGCACTCCTTCATGGTCGCCAAGCGGCGAAAAGATAGCATTTTCGTGGGTAAATCGAGTTGAACTTCGACGTGAGGATTTTCAAAAAGAGACAATCTATGTTGTAAACCACAATGGCACAAGTTTACAACAAATTGTTGATGAAGCGGGTCCCGCAGCTGTTGATCCAGTATGGTCACCCAGTGGAAAAGAACTACTTTATATTCAAGCAGACGACGTTGATGCCGTGTTCCCCATTCGTCGGCAAGTATTCAAAATCGCACTGAATGGTGGTCCGCCTATACAACTCACACATGTTGGCTTTGGACATCATCTTGGAAACTGGTTTGACCCGGCATATGCGTTGCCGGTTTCTCCACAACCCCGGCTGCTAACAATACTGTGGAGCCAAGTGAAACAACAGAAGTTTTAAACATAAAAGCCTTGAAACCACTTTGGTAGAAATGTTGTCCAAACAGCATACGCCTACCGAAGTTGAATGTGTTTTCAAGCATTTCCGAGGGAAAGGCTCAATTCTCGCAGCGAAATAATTCGCCTTGGAAATGGTTTTCCTAACGCACTTGGGTTGGGAACTCAATCCCGCCGGAGTAGAGCACCGGCAGAAAGGAGAGAAACCTGAATGAAAACAAATCTCCGCGGTAAAATCCACGAATTCATGCAGTCCGAAGAAGGCAAAGCCGGAATAAAATCCCCGTTGACCCTCGGTATTGCAACCGGTGGAATCCTACTCGCGCAAGCAATCATCGGAACGCCAGCCGAAGCAGGAGGGTTATGCGAAAACGACGATCACTGCGTGGATCCTGAGACCTGCAATGACAAAGTTTTTATCGACAACCGATGGGTCGGTACATGTTATTAACAATGTCAATATAGACTGTGGCTTAGATCGTCATAGTCTTGTTGGCTTTCCAGCGTGTGGTGGTTTTACTACCACACGCCCCTACATACTGGGTCTGTTACGTTTTTTCATTATCTACGTTTTTTCATTATCGGAAATACACCTATGAAATGCCTACTCATTTTTTTTCTAACCAGCCTGATGCTATTATGTGCAAGGATGGACCCAGCTGGCGCAGAGGCACCGCTGACTCCCAAGATCGTGTTTACTTCCGCGCGAGATGGCAATTACGAGGTCTACATCATGAATCCCGATGGTAGTGAACAGATAAACTTAACACAACACCCCGCAAATGATCTTCAAGCTGTCTGGTCTCCAAACGGCGAGCAGATTCTTTTCGCCTCCGATCGTAATGGTGTTCGAGACCTCTACTTAATGGATCCGGATGGTTCCGACGTTGAACGCGTTTTTGAAAAAGAAGTCTATAGAGAAAATCCGACATGGGCACCCAATGGCAAACAGATCGCTTATGTACACATAAACTGGAATCTTCTCAACTTCATTATCCACATTGCCACCCTTGGGGAACAAGAACCAGAAGAATTTGCTGTGGGTCCGTCCCAACCCGCGTGGTCACCGGACGGCTCGCAAATAGCCTGCTCTGTAGGAGGTAGAATTGCGTTTATTAACATCCGCACACGATTGCAAAAACGACTCTTACCCCGGAAAGCAACGCATTGGCAATTTCATCCGTCGTGGTCAGGGACAGGGAATAAAATCGCTTTTGCTTGGAATAGCAATCCGTTACCGCCAGACCTCGAGCCGGGCCAACCGGTACCTGGGGAATGGGTGGACCAGCAAACCATTTACATTGCGAATTACGATGGCACCGATCTCCAGCAGCTTGTTGATCAAGGAGGACCTTATGCACAGTACCCAGCATTGTCGCCAAGTGGCGATGAAGTTCTTTATACACAGGAAATTAACGGGCAATTCCAAGTCTTTAAAGTCAACATGAACAGTGGCATTCGGACGCAGTTGACGGATAATGTACGGAGTTTTGGAGGGGACTGGTTCGATCCTGAGTATGCGTTATCCGTTTCACTACAACCACACCCACTAACCACGACATGGGCAGAAGTCAAAAAGAGATAGTGTTTTAGACATCTTTGAATATAACCGTCTCGAAATCGCCTTCCCGGCGTTATGCATGTTTCTGACCTGAACGCTACTTCCATAGATTTGTTCCAAAATTCCTCTATAATCTTATTTTTTTCACAATTACAAATAATTTTCGCCAATTTTTAAGTGAAAAAACCAAATTTTTCAAATTATTTTGCATTTTATGCACGTTTTCGACCTCAAAATTACGACTATATAATTGAATTTTTTATCACACATTTTAATTCCACAGAAAGGTAAAAGATAAACATTGCTTAATTTCCCAAAAACTTTACACCCACTCCATCTTTTTCAAGAGGAGGGGATGCTTTATGCCGCAGATACCGAGAAAGCACGCGTCGTTGAACTTTCTCCCGCGATGGCGGATATTCTAAAACTCGCAGAAACACAAACCAACGACGAAATTGCCCAAGTGCTAAAAACCTCTTACACAGAGGACAACATTCTTGAGGCATTCGAGAGGTTCGAGGCACTCGAAAAGGAAGGGCTGCTATTCAATCGGGGTGAAAATCTCACAGAAACCCTCGCATTAGAAAGCGAAAGACGAAAGTTACTTGTTGCGATACCCTACATCAGTATTGACTCGTTTTTTGATATTGAAACATTATATGCCGGGACCAACATGGCACTCTCCTACATGTTTCAACATCTCACGAAATATGTAGACCTCCACTTTGCCGGCAACCAAAACCGAAAATTAGCCGATAACGTCTATGAAGTTGATATCAGCATAGATGACTTCGGCAGGCTCAGCCGAAGAATCAACGAAACCTATTTCGGCATTCTGACCCTACATCGCGACCACGAGACGTGGCTGCTGCCGCTTTACCAGCATAAAGAACTCCCACCGATGCTGGTGCAGTGCCACGCGCCGCGCGGACACGGTGGAAACGCTATCAACTCAATGCTGCGGCATTACGCTGCAATGCGAGATTTTGACGCTTTCACCGCCCCGTCTGATTATGTCCGAGAGTTCTATTCAGATTACGTCTGGGATACCAGTTTCTTCAAAACCCTACCCAACGGCGTAGATTCGGCGTTGTTCTGTCCAATGGATAAGCAAGAAGCGAAAAAAGAACTCGCGGAATATGTCGGAGATGACCGAATTATGACGACACCGACGGTCGGTTATCTCTCACGGGTACAGTCTGAAAAAGGTGCCTCTGTCTATTTGAAACTCGCTGAATTGAATCCACATCTGTTGTTTTTAATTGCTGGACCCAGCCTTGGTAGGTATGGTTTAAGAGAGTTGCCTAACAATCTCGTCTATGCAGGCTTCCATCCACGCGAGAAGTTACCAATGGTCTACAACGCCTTTGATGTCTACTGCTTTCTTTCAATGTCAGGTGAGGAGACGTTTGGTTTGACAGTCCTTGAAGCGATGGCGTGCGGTGTTCCACCGATCGTTCCCAATTTTGATGGCGTGCCTTCGGTCGTTGGGGATGCAGGCTTAATTGCGGATGCTGAGAATTTTGATCAAGATATAGGAACACTGGTGAGTTATCCATGCCCGATAGATTTTTCGGAGAAAATTAACCTATTATTGAACGACGGTCAAATGCGTGAAAACCTTTCCCAAAAAGCGAGAGAACGGGCACTCTCCTTCACATGGGATAAAACCGCACAGCGGATTGTCCAATTCTTTGAAGAACTCCGTCAAAAAAGGCAGCTTGCCAGTCCAAACGGACTCCTGAGTGTTTTTTCCGCTCAAACCGAAACATCGAATTCAGAACAACAGCACCTTAGATACAAATCGATTCTATTGGGAATGAACAAACGTTATGAACGCTCTCTGATGGGCGACCCTCTCTATTCTCAGCGTGTTGAAGAAGGACTTTTGATAACTTTTTTGAAAAACCACACTGTCAGAGAAGCAGAGGCACTCCTCACCGGATTCATCGAAGATGAGGCGGAAGCGAAGGCGATCCTGAAAAGAATTCAGGGCTTAATTCACGCAACTGCCTAAAAATTTTTGTAGCGCAAACTGTCAGTTTGCAGGTATCCAGATAGCGAAAATCAATCTGTTTCTCGTTTTATCCAAGGATACACCAAACTGAGAAAAAAGAGGAAACAAAACCATGACAGCTAACACCCTTTATCACCTAAAACAGCACCACAAATTTGAACAAGGCGGTCACAAATACGTCGCAGACCTTGAAACTAACGACATCATTCAGGTGAATGATGTGGAATGGGACGTTTTGGATCGCTATGCGACTCAGACGCAATACCAAATTGTTGAAGAGCTCAAGGAAAAATATAAAGTTGCCTCTATTTTTCAAGCAATTGAGCGTTTGGAACAACTTGGGCAGCAAGGCTCCCTCCTAAGCTCAATAGATGGCGCGGTGAGACAAACTGTCAACAGTTGGAAACAGAAAAATAGAAAACCAAAGTTATTGGTCCCCTTTCACTTCACAAAAGAGAAAACATCGCTGGACTACACAACAAATCTAAATCGCTATCAACTTTTGACGCATTTAACCCAGTTTGCTGACTTAGAAACGCTTACCTTTTCTGAAGCAGGAAAGACAGACCTAAAACCGGAGGAATTTCAAGGTTTTGGAGACATCAACGTTCGGAATATAGAAGTCGACGAAAGCAGTGCCTTCGGTCCACCGTGGTATGCCATGGACGGATACGATGGCATTTTACTCCTCTCCCAATTCTTGACAGATGATCTATTGTACTATAGGATTCCCGATGTGCCGATTGTACACTGCATAGATGATGTCCAGAAATCGCAAGATTCAACACTTGAAACACTCCTAAACATTTGCGCTTTCCAAAACCCAGAGGATACATTAGTCGTCAAAGCCTCGTGGGTAAAGGAATGGCTCCAGGAACAAGGTGTTGCTGAAAAAAGCGTTCGCGTTATCCCGAATGGTGTCAACGTTGGTGAACCGGTAGGTAAGGGGTTAGCAAAACAACACACCGCTGCACTCTTTGAAAAACCAATATTCGCACAACACCCCGTCGTAGGGCTGATTTCAGGATTTGAACCCAACTATGGGGCGAAGCTAATTTCTGCGTTTGCTCATGCTAATCCGCATCTTGCGGTTTTTATCTACGACCCGTTCTTGGCAGCACATTGGACACATCCACCAGACAATGTAGTCATCTTCAGTGTAGACGATGACGAGATGCATTCCATTTTACCCATCTTCTTTCAAGCACTCGATCTCGTCTGTTTTCCAGCGATTCCGGGAACACCACTGTCATTGGTTTTAGAGGCGATGGCGTACGGTACCCCGTGTGTGGCTATGACGAAATATAGATTGCCGCCGGAGGTCGAGGGCACCGGTGAGACTGTGAAATTTGGGGAGCGTGGTTTTAGTAATCTCCATGTCCGGATGTCTGAGTTGTCGAACGTAGTAAATCAGTGGCTGAAGCCTTCTGCTATGCGCGCCGAATGTGAGAATGTGGCAAAGAATTTGGCTCAAAAGTTCACTTGGGAAAAATCGGCACAAGAAATCGTCCAGTTATTTGAAGAGAGTTATCAGCAAAAAATGATTGTTCCCAGACAAGAAGAAACTTTGCTTCCATCAGTCTTCTGCCGGCGGTATGATCCGGGGACTGGAACCACCGCGTCTGGTGTGTATCGACTGGGAACCAATGGATATGAACACCTTGAAACGGCTTTAGTAGAAATGTTGTCCGAACAGCATACCCCTACCGAAGTTGAATTCGTTTTCAAGCATTTCCAAGGGAAAGGCTCGACTCCCGTGGCGAAGTAATTCGCCTTGGAAATGGTTTTCCTAACGCACTTGGGTTGGGAACTCAATCTCGCCGGAATAGAGCACCGGCAGAAAGGAGAAAAACCGAGATGAAAAAGAACCTTCGCGGGAAAATCCGCGAATTTGTCAAGTCTGAAGAAGGTAAGGTCGGGATAAAGTCCCCACTAACCCTCGGTGTGGCAACCGGTGGAATCTTGTTGGCACAAGCTATTGTCGGAACTCCACATGCTGCAGCAGATTCTTGCTGGACTAAAGCCGACTGTCCTAGAGCTGATCATGAGTGTCATAATGCTAATCCACCTTGGTGGCAAGGTACTTGCCGCTAATAGCCTAATGCTCAGATGAGATTTCTTCAGTTTGAAGAGGAAATCTCATCGGTTCTCAAGTCATGACTAATGTCAATGTAGATTGTGGATAAAACGTCCCAATCTTGTGACGATCCAGCGTGTGCTTGTTTTACTACCACACGCTATCGCATGCTGTGTATTATGCCCTTTGAGTAATTGGAGGAATATCCTATGAGGCTTATATCCAGTTTTCGCATGCTCGCGTTAGTGTTGCTGTGTGTGAACGTTTCTCCAGTTTTCGCCAAAACACCGACGACCGCTAAAATCCTATTCACCTCCGCTCGTGATGGTAATCGTGAAGTCTATATCATGAACCCAGATGGCTCTGAACAAGTAAGACTTACACACCATCCCGCAAACGATCTGAACGCCGTTTGGTCTCCAACAGGTGAGCAGATTCTCTTCACCTCCGATCGCGACGGTAATCGAGACCTGTATCTGATGAACCCTGATGGAACCAATATACGACGCGTCTTTAAGAAAGAACTGAAGCGCCCCAACACTCGTCGGGATGGTCCGACATGGTCGCCGGATGGTGAACAGATCGCTTACATGTACACCAACTGGGATAAGAAGATAGATGTCATCCGCATTGCGAACTTAGGAGAACAAGAAGAGGATTTCTTAGCAAACGGTTTGGATCCAGCGTGGTCGCCCGACGGTGCGGAAATAGCTTATGCTCCCCTTGAAGATGGCCGAATGACCTTCATCAACGTTCGCACAGGTTCGCAAAAACGGATTCTACCGAGAAAAGAATTAGGGGGTCAACTGATGCCATCTTGGTCGGCGTCCGGTGACAAACTTACATTTGCTTGGAATAACAACCCATTACCTCCAGATTTCAAGCCGGGAGATAAGCTGCCAGCAGGATGGGCTGATAAACGAACAATCTACATCATCAATCGCGACGGTACCGGTCTTCAACAACTTGTTGATGAGGCGGGTCCCATGGCACAGTATCCCGAATTATCACCGAATGGCAAACAAGTCCTTTATACACAGGAAGTTAAGGAACGGGATCAGATCTTCAAAGTTGATGTGAGCAGTGGGGTTTGGACACAATTAACGCATATTTCATGGAATTCCGGCGGGGACTGGTTTGATCCTTCGTATGCGTTGTCAGTTTCACCGCAACCGCAACTCCTAACCACAACATGGGCAAAAGTCAAAAAGAAATAGCGTCTTAAGTCTAAACATCTTGAGAACACTTTGGTAGAAATATTGTCCAAATACCATACCCCTACCGAAGTTGAATATGTTTTCAAGCATTTCCAAGGGAAAGGCTCGACTCCCGTAGCGAAGTAATTCGCCTTGGAAATGGTTTTCCTAACGCACTTGGGTTGGGAACTCAATCCCGCCGGAACAGAGCACCGGCAGAAAGGAAAAAACCGAGATGAAAACAAATCTTCGCGGTAAAATCCGCGAATTCATGCAGTCCGAAGAGGGTAAGGTGGGAGTAAAGTCCCCACTGACCCTCGGTGTAGCAACCGGTGGAATCTTGTTGGCACAAGTCATCATGGGAACTCCACAGGCTGATGCACACGAAACTTGCTGGGATGATGACGACTGTGTCAGAGAGGATCATGATTGTCATAACGCCGATCCCGATAACGATATAAAAGGCACTTGCTACTAATAGCATAACACTCCGATGAGATTTCTTCAGTTTGAAGAGGAAATCTCATCGACTCTCAAGTTAGGGATCTGCTTGGTAGTAGGTATTCAATATAGAATTAGATTGATTTTATAAAGATAGGATCCATTCTTGTCTTTAACTATAGTTTGGACAATTTCTGTGAGGCTAATGTTCACTTTCAAAGGGTTTCTGATTTTTCTTCAAGTGCCATACAAAAACCCAACTCGTAGAAAAATAAACGCAAATGCAAGAAGGCGCAAGCCCCAGCGGGGCGAAAGGTCTATAGAAGGACTACACCGCCAAAAGACAAGCCCCAGCGGGGCGAAAGGTGAATTGCCCAAAGTTTAGTATTTTATTAAGGAGAAATAATTATGAATATTATGGAACTCTACAGCATCGTTAAGATAATATTTGACACGACGAAGGGAACGATAGATCTAGCACGAAAAATGAGGGAGCTTACAAAAGATAGGGGTGACCTGTTGGGGAGCATAAATCAAAATCAGACTGCGGTAGTTTCAACAGCTCTACATAGACTGAGACAGAAGAAGGCACCGCGAATTGCTGTAGTCGGTGAAACATCAACTGGGAAATCAGCATTAGTTAATGCCCTTTTTGGTGCTCCGCTTACAAAAGTAAGTCTTGTAGCTGATACAACAAAGTCAATTCTTCGTGTGGAGTTTGAAAGCGGTCTTGTAATTTATGACACACCTGGAATCTTCGGTAAGGAACGTCTTGAGAATTTAACCCGGTTATTTATCGGTTTAAGACAGGACCACGATAAAGCAGATCAAGTTAAGTATGTTCCTTTTCATCCCGACCCTGAATCTGAAGAGATAATCCAACTTTCGGGGAGGGATATTGGGAAACATGCCCCCATTGATGTTGTTCTCTGGACTATAAATGTGTCACGTCCACTTAGCCGCATAATGCGAAAAGTGTTACATTCATTTTTCTCCGAACTTGAGAAGAAGTTTGGGGATCGCCTTGTCGTTGCCGGCACTCACCTTGATAGACTTAATGAAGTGTCTGATGAGGAAAAAGAGGGGCAATTACGTGTTTGGAATGAAATCTCCAACAACCAGATTGTTCCGGTTTCTTCAGTGACAGGAGATGGATTGGTAGATTTGGCAACGGAACTTTTTAAGAGGATGCCGGGAAATGTTTCTTTATCAAAATTGCAAGAATCATTAGAAAAAATTGCAAAGATTGACAGGCTTTCCTTTGTTGTTGCCGAGGTGAGTCGTCCTCTAGCAATTATGATGTTAATGAGCGGGGAGGATCAGGAGGGAATTGAGATTTATGTAATAATTCTCATTTCAACGCTTTGTTATCATTATTCTGTTAATGAAGAGACTTGGCTGGATTTGCATGGGGATGGTTTGGAAATTGCTCGCTATATCCAAGAAACTTCTGGAACCGAACAAGTTACTACAGAGCGTGAACCAATAGGTTTATGGGAAAAAATTAAGTCGTGGTTTGGGGCAACTTTTTACACTCGAAGAAAAGAATATCGGACACTTGGTGTGGAAGGGCTTTCAGAGTTGCTACCAATTTTCTATGAACTCATATATGAATTTGAAAACTTTGAAACCTCAGCGTTACCCCCCGAACGTATCAGTCAAAGAGTTCTGTCAGAAAGAAAGAATTTAGAGCCTTCGTTGCGGGCTGAGGATATAGAAAAATTGGCATCTCGAATTAACGATTTGCTAAAATCTCTTCTCCCGCTTTAATTCTATAAACATTTCGCCCCGCTGGGGCTGCACTTTGGGGTGTCCGAGTTTATTTTTCTCCAAGTTACGTTTGTGTGAGGAACATAAAAAAAATCAGAAATACTTTGCAAACAAGGCATGAACCTGACGGAAATTGTCCAAACTTTAGTCTTTAAGTAGAAGTAGAAAAAATAAGGTTAACTGGGTATAAACGGATGGAGCCAGTTCATATTGGAAAAGGTTAGGAAGCCTGAAGAAGCAGAATCTGCTATGAAAATGATGAGATTGTTAGTCTTTTTCTTATTTATCGCTTGGGTCATGAATATAAGTGTTTGTCAGGTTTTCGCGAAAGCACCGATGACTTCTAAGATCCTGTTTACCTCCGCACGCGATGGTAATCGTGAAGTCTATATCATGAACCCGGATGGCTCTGAACAGGTAAGACTTACACATCATCTCGCAAATGATCTGCACGCTGTTTGGTCCCCAACAGGTGAGCAGATTCTTTTTGTCTCTGATCGTAGTGGTAAGCGAGACTTATATCTGATGAATCCTGATGGATCCAATATCCAACGCTATTTCAAGAAAGAACCGAAGAGAAACTTTACTTTTCGGGATTATCCGGCGTGGTCGCCAGATGGTAAACAGTTCGCTTACATGCACATCAACTGGGACAAAGATATATACGCCATCCACATTACGAACTTAGGAGAACAAGAAGAAAATTTCTTCGTGAATGGTTTGCACCCAGCGTGGTCGCCCGACGGTGCGGAAATAGCCTGTACAATCCTTGAAGGTGGCCGAATGACACTCATCAACGTTCACACAGGTTGGCAAAAACGGATCCTACCCAGAAAAGAATTGGGAGGTCAAACCAGGCCATCTTGGTCTGCCATGGCGGACAAACTTGCCTTTTCTTGGAATAACAACGATTTGCCGCCAGATTTCAAGCAAGGAGATAAACTACCAGAGGGATGGACTGATAAACGCACAGTCTACATTGTCAACCGTGATGGCACCGGTCTCAAACAACTTGTTGATGAAGCCGGTCCCAAGGCAGTGACTCCAGTGTTATCCCCAAGTGGAGACGCAGTTCTCTATACGCAGAGAATTAAAGGGCGCCTACAAATATTCAAACTTGATATAAACAGTAGTGTTCAAACACAGTTGACACATATTGTTGGATTATCTCTTTCTCAAGCGAATGCTGGTGGCGATTGGTTTGACCCGGTATACGCGTTGCCAGTATCACCGCAACCGCAATTGCTAACCACGACATGGGGAAAAATGAAATAGGAGATGATCCGTAGCGAAAATAACGTAGGGCTCTCTTTCTCATGTGAATCATTCGTCCCGAACATGTTTTTAATCCATTTCCAGTTATCGAAAAAATCCGATTTTGAGAAAGGTAATGATAAATGCACTACCCTGAATTTGAATCAGCGTTTGATGCACAACTCCAAACACACACAGACTTATATCCACACGCAGTGGCATACCATCGCGCCCGTTTTGATCAGACAATTCAGCACCTATTCTCCTCTATCTTAGCGCAGACAGAAACTTTAATCCAGCAGCCGGAGACAAACTGGGCACACACTGAGGAAATCGTCAGCGACATCCTCTACTGTGGCGATATAACTGTTGAACAACTCTTTGCCCTTGAAATTCCCAACCAACTCACAGCAGATAGGGATTTTGAAGCAGTAAAAACGAAACTCTATGAAACGAAATATTACCCTATCAGTGAACACCTGAACTACATCGCTTTTCCGCCTGCTTTGGAAAGGAAAGCATTCATCGGCAAACACCTTAACCGTTTGAAAGAAAAATCGCGTTTCTGTGATCTCGGCTTCGGTCCCGGTGTGTTGACTACATTCATTCTACAACAAGACCCCTCATGGCAAGTTGACGGTGTTGATATAAGCCAGCACTGCCTTCATCATGCCCAGAGACTCTTATCGAAAAAAGATGTACTTGGAAGGAGTGAACTATCAGTTGGAGATGTTCGCGCGCTACCCTATCCAGATGATACTTTTGATATAGTTATCGCTGTTGAGGTGCTTGAGCATATCCCAGATCCAGAAACTGGGTTGTTAGAAGCAATGCGAGTCCTGAAGCCGGGTGGATACGCAATAACGGCACTGCCGGTGCAGCTACCGCTTCTCATGCACCTCTACGATTTTGATTCTCCCGATGAAGTCCTATCACTCTACAAAAAGGTTGGACTTAAAGTTATTGACTTCGAGACGAAGGAGTTCCAACGGCAAGCGGGTCCCTTCGTTGATACATTTGCACTCAGCACGAAACCGTAAAGAAAGGCACGCTTTGTATTATGTCGTACTATGAATACTTTCTGATTTTCTTGGCACTCGCTTTCTGCGGATACGCGAGTTATACCGACCTGAAGACGCAGAAGATTCGCAACTTCTGCTCCCTCGGACTCCTGTATGTAGGAACACTTAGCCAACTGATGGCGTGGTATCTCTGCACAACAACGCCCCTCTATATTTTAGGACTCTTCTTCGGAAGTGGACTGATTGCGTTTGCCTTCTACTGGTTCGGTATCTTCTCGCCCGGAGATTCCAAACTCTTTTGGGGACTCTGCCTGATTTTTCCGCTGTCGCTTTTCAGAAATCTCAGCGGTGCGATGAGTTTTCCACCCTTGATACTCGCACTCAATATTATTGTCCCGTACTCTATAGGGATACTCGGATATTTGCTCTTCAAGTTTGCACTGATGCGAAATAAACTCGACCTGCTTCGGTATTTCTTCAAGTCCTACTTTCAAAAGGAGCCGCTCCTCGAAAAACTCTTCAACCTGCTTCTGTTTATCGGTATCGGGTCTGGATTAACCTACGTGTTGCAATTTTTTGGATGGGAACCCGATCGATTTCTGCGCCTCATTTTAGTTTTGGTCGCATTTACTGTGATTCAAAAGATGTTATCGCCACTGCCGAAAACGCCGGTCTATTACGCTGTTACTGGTTTTGTCTGTGTCTGGTTAGCCGTGCAAGCAACGCCATCTATTTCGGTGTTTCTCACCGGTTTCGCCTTCTTTTTAGGGTTGTATCTCGTGGTTTTCGTTATCGCCAAACAGTTGATTCTCAGTTTAGCGAGTGTAACCTTGGACAATGCCGTTGATGTCAACGGTCTCCAAGTCGGTATGATTCCTGCGGAACAGATTGTTCGGGTAGCGCAACCAGACGGCACCGTCCGCTACGAAAAGCAACAGGTCGAGTTTTCAAGCGGTCAGGACGATAACATTGTCATCTCACCCGATCCGACAGGTCTGACGACGGCAGAGATCGCCGAATTGCAACACCTTGCTGCAGCGGGTGCTTTTGCCGAATTTGGCAATCAGATAAACGTCCAACCCTCAATTCGTTTTGCGCCGGTTATCTCCATCGGAGCACTGCTGACGGTTCTTTGCGAAGGTCCCTTTTATCTCAAACTGATGCAGCTATTTTAATTTGGCAGTCAGCCATCAGCGGTCGGCTGTCAGTAAAAGAGGTTCTGCTTAAATTAAACGCTTCTTTGCCGATTGCTGAAAGCCGATAGCCATTCTCTACACACGAAAGGAACACAAATCAATAACCCTTAATTGATTTATTTTATCTCTATGAAACGTGCGATTCTTGTTCTAACCTTTTTAACGGTAGTGGTAACGCTACCACCGATTTACCTACAGTGGGCAGAATCTCAAAGACTCAACCAGATCCAGGAAGTGAAGCAAAAAGCGCGACCTGTTTTCGGTGAGCCATTAGAAACAGTTTTGTCCGAACTCAAAAACGACGATCCGCCTTCTGTGATTATTTTATACACCGGTGGCACCAAAAGCCATCTGGAACCGTGCGGGTGTTATCAAGAGCAGTCGGGGGGACTGCCGAGACGTGCTTACATTGTAGACCAGATTCGACAGCAAGGGTTTCCAACTCTCTTGGTTGATGCAGGCAATATCTTTGATGGAAAAGCGGAAATTGACGCGAAACGGTGTGAAGTCAATCTCAAGGCGATGTCGGCGATGGAATATGATGCCGTTGCCCTGAGTCAAACAGACCTTTCCTATGGGGACGCGTATTTAAGCCAACAACGTGCCGTTGCGACGTTTCCGTTTTTAACTCCAACACAAAACGATTTTACACATCCCTTTGTCACCAGACAAGTTGGGCAGCATACGATCGCCTTTGTCACAGGTGAACTTTCAGAAGATACAGTACCGCAAGTCGATCTTGTTGTAGCTCTGGGGACTTATGAAACCTCGAAACACGTTGACGTTGTAATTCAACCCGACGAAATGGAGACAACGAAATCTGAAGATGGAACGCTTTATGTCGGCTCTAAACCCGAAGGCAAAACATTGGGACTCTTAGCACTCTGGATAAACTCAAACAGGGAACTCGCACGTCATTACGCCACACAATTAGCGTTGACTGGCGACGTAGCGGAATCCCAATCGGTGCGCCAACTGCTGACCGACTTTTATCGAGAGGTTGGGCAATCGTCTGACCTTACACCGCTCTTCGCTGGACAACACCTGGAACAGGATCCGCAAAACGGATACGCCTCAGCGACAGCCTGTCAAGAGTGTCATCAACAAGAATATCTCCAGTGGTCAGCGACGCGGCACGCGTTCGCCTTTGAAACGCTTCTGAAAAAAGAACGCTACTTCGATGCGGGTTGCGTCTCCTGCCATACCACCGGACTCGGCTATCCAACAGGATTTCAGATAGGCGATCAGGACTCAACCCTCAAAGGCGTACAATGCGAAACCTGTCACGGTCCTGGCAAACAGCACGTCGGCAATCCTAAGAAAACCAACATTCGCAACGGTGCTGATACAAGGCTCTGTCTGGAATGCCATGATACAAAACATTCTCCGGGCTTCTCAGAAGTCGTAGCACTCCACACCAAGGACATTGATCACAGTCGAGAACCAATGAACCTGGAGGAACTCTTAGCATCCCGTATAGCACGGATGGGCAAACCGACATTGGAACTGTTCGTCATGAGTTACTGTCCCTTCGGTGTTCAGGCGGAAGAGAAGATTATCCCAATCGTCAAGGAATTTGGTGACAAAATCGACTTCAAACTCCAATTCATCGCAGACGAGAAGGAGACGGTTTCTCTGAACGATATAACACCGTTCACGAGTCTACACGGTTATCCTGAAGTGGCAGAAAATATCCGACAACTCCTGATAGCGCGAGAATATCCTGATAAGTATCTCGACTACATCTTATGTCGGGGTAAGAAATTGGACAAGAGTTGGGAGAGTTGCGCTGAGAAACTCGGCATTGATGTCGCAAAGATTCAACGTCTGTTTGATTCACCGGAGGTTTCCGAACAGATGTTCCGGGAAAACATCAAGCGCGCCGAGGAATTGGGTATTAAAGCCTCACCGACGATTTTAGTCGATAACCACCAATTCCGGGCAACGCAGTTATTACGGGCGAGTGGAACACCTTGTCAGTGATCTCAAAGAGGAACGAAGCGAACACGGTTCATGAAATCAGTCAACAAGAATCGTAAGTATTTTGAAAAGAATTTAGAGAGCGTTTCCAGGGGGAGGGCTCCACTCCCGTAGCGAAGCAATTTGCCTTGGAAATGAGTTTCCCAACTCTAGTTGAGAAACTTATCCCGCTGGAAGAGAAGCACCAGCAGAAAGGAGAAAAGCCAAGATGAAAAAGAATGTTCGAGACAGAATTCAAACCTTCCTCGCATCTGAGGAAGGGCGTGTAAGTGCCAAAGCACCCTTGACGCTCGGTGTTGCAACAGGTAGCGTCCTGCTCGCAACTGCTATTGTCGGAACACCAAATGCTGACGCATGCGGTGCGGCGGGAATTCCTTGCCCTGCGGGTCAGGTGTGTTCTGAAGGCACATGCGTGGATAGTTAATAACTAAACCATTGTCTGGGAAGCCCTACGCAAATTAATGGGCTTTCTAGGCACTTGCGAATGTGGCGGCGAAAGCCGCCACGTCCGCCTGTAATCGTGGACCTAATTCTATAACTTACTTTTTAACGCTCCGGTCCTAATTTAGGAGGAAATTTTCATGGCACGCCGACTTTTTTCGCTTTCCACTTGCAGCTTGGCATTGTTGTACTGGCTTTCTCCCATTTTAGCAGAGGCCCCGAAAACCGCTAAAATCGCGTTTTGGGCAGACCGTGAAGGGACTCGCGATATCTATCTCATGAACCCAGATGGCACAAACCAAGTGAAAATAACACATCACCGCGCCCAAGATTTCACGCCCGTCTGGTCGCCAACAGGTGAACGGATCCTCTTCGTCTCTAACCGCGATGGCATTTTTGACCTACACCTCATGGATCCAGATGGAACAAATGTCCAACGCGTCTTTCAGAAGGAGGCTCTCAGAGTGCTCCCCGCGTGGTCGCCGGATGGCAAACAAATTGCCTACTCGCGTGTCATACGGGATGAACAAATCATCCACATCGCAACACTCGGTGAAGAAAATGAGGAGCGAATCGTTGCTGGCGGTTATGTTTCGTGGTCGCCAGACGGAAGTGAACTGGCATTTATTTCTGGCTGGGCAGCAAAAAAGATGAAAATAACGCTCTTCAACCTACGGACGGGCAACCAGAAGATCCTTTTCCCTCGTCAGGCGATACCCTCGTGGATGTCCGATGGGGCAAAGTGGTCTCCAACAGGAGAGAAACTCGCATTTTCTTGGCTCCATCGGGTGCCCTTTCAGGATTTTCTTGAAACAGAAACAATTTACATAGTGAATCGCGATGGGACAGGGCTTACGCAGATTATTGCTGAAGCGGGTCCAAGAGCAATTTTACCAGTCTGGTCTCCGCGGGGTGATGCGCTGCTCTATGAGCGATATGTGGATCGTAAGAGTTTCCACATCTTCAAAGTGAGTTTAGAGAATAGGGAGATCGAACAACTGACACATATCGGCTGGAATCATCTTGGAGATTGGTTTGATCCAGCATACGCATTGCCCGTTTCACCGCAGCCTGAGTTGCTAACAACAACATGGGGAAAGATCAAAAAGGAATAGCAGCTTAAGATACGATCTTCGCGGTAAAATCCGAGAATTCATGCAATCCGAGGAAGGCAAGGTGGGTGTCAAAGGTCCTTTGACACTTGGTGTCGCGACTGGTAGCATCCTGCTCGCACAGTCTATTGTCGGAACGCCAAAAGCCGAGGCGTGGATGTGCCAGTTTAACGAGAATTGCGGTGCTGGACAAGTATGTGATCTGGGCACTTGCCGAGATGGATAGACAACACAATCGTTACTTGGCCTCAGACATCAGTATGAAACCAAGTAAGTGGTAATATTAGTAGTATCTATGTTATTCCCTTGAATCGCGAGGAAATAACATAGATACTTAAACGCGTGATGGCTTTTTGCTGCCACGCCCATCTTATTTTCCATGCAAATAAGAATACGAGGAGCTTCTAAAATGATTAAGACTTATACCAGAAATTTTTTCAAGAAATTTCCTCTGATTTTTTATCTTTTTAGCTTAATGTTGTTGTCCGCAAATATATGTCTTGTTCCCGCACAAGCACCAACAATACCTAAAATTGCGTTTGCAGCGGCTCCAAATGGGAACTGGGATGTTTTGTTAATGAATCCAGACGGAACTCAGCAAGTAAACCTTACGAATCATCCCGCTGTAGACCATTCGCCTGTTTGGTCTCCAACGGGGGAACACATCCTTTTTTGCTCAAGCCGAGACCGGTTTCAGGGAAGTACAGACCTTTATTTGATGAATCCAGACGGTTCCAATATCCGTCAAGTATTCGGCAAGTCAAAGGATAGAAGAGCACCGTCATGGTCCCCGGATGGAAAACAGATTGCGTACAATTCTCTTGAGCAAGGACAGTGGATTATCTACATAGGAACCGTAGATGACAAGAAAGAGGAACGCGTGGCATTCGGAGGCGGACCGATTTGGTCCCCAGATGGAACAGAGATTGCCTTTACGGTCGGGTGGCCTGAACGTATGCGAATTAGTGTCTTGAATGTCGAAACAGGTCGTCAAAAGTTTCTTTTTCCACCAGAGGCTCAGCCTTCATGGATGGAGGAAATGGCGTGGTCTCCGAGTGGAGATAGACTCGCCTTTTCATGGCTGCACCGTGTCCCGTTAAAGGACTTCCTTGAGACCGAAACAATCTATACTATAAATCGCGACGGGACGGGTCTCAAGCAGATTGTGCCTGAAAGAGGGCTGCGTGCAGTAGGTCCTGTATGGTCTCCAGACGGGAGTATGCTACTCTACCAACAACTGATAATGGATGAGGCACTGGAAAAAGAAAGGTGGCAAATCTTCAAAGTTGCTGCGATAGGTGGGGAATCGATCAAAGTGGGACCTCTCGGGTGGTATAGTTTAGGCGATTGGTTTGATCCAGCGTTCGCGCTCCCCGTTTCGCCGCAATCACAGTTACTAACCACGCTATGGGGAAAAATGAAAGAGAAATAGCGTTTTAAGTCTAACCACCTTGAGAACACTTTGACAGAAATACTATTCAAAATCTCATATCTGCTGAAGTTGTACTTGTTTTCAAGCATTTCCAAAGGGAGGGCTCTACTCCCATAACGAAGTCATTCGCCTTGGAGATGGTTTCCTCAACAACGAGTGAGGAATCAATTCCGCTGGACCAGAGCACCAGCAGAAAGGAGATAACCCGAAATGAAAAACAACCTTCGCGGTAAAATCCGTGAGTTCATTGCATCTGAAGAAGGGCGTGTGGGTGTCAAAGGGCCTTTGACACTTGGTATGGCAACCGGTGGTGTCTTGCTCGCGCAGGCAATCATCGGAACACCCCAAGCAGATGCTTGTCAGTGTAATGGTGGTATTCCTTGTCCCGAAGGTCAGGTTTGCGATCTGGGGACCTGCCGAGATGCATAACCAGGACAACCCTGATTGATTTCATACGGATGTCTGGAACCAAGTAGGGTTTAACTAAACCCTTGTCTTAGGAAGTCTTCGCTTAAACTAATGGACTTTCTGGGTACTTGAGAACGTGGCGGTCTTTGCCGCCACGTATCTCAGAAGTCATAAGCACGATCTGCTATTCTTTCGATATCTGTTTCTAACTTCGGAGGAAATTTTTATGGCACGCTGCTTTTTATTTTTGTTTTCCATTTGCAGCTTGGTATCCTTGTGCTGGCCTGCCCATATTTTCGCAGAAATCCCTACAACCCCCAAAATCGCATTTTGGGCAGACCGTGGAGGGACCCGCGATATCTATCTCATGAATCCAGATGGCACAAACCAAGTGAAAATAACCCAGCATCGCTCACAAAACATCACGCCGGTCTGGGCACCGACAGGTGAACAGATACTCTTCGTCTCTGACCGAGATGGCGTTTGGGACCTATATCTCATGGATCCAGATGGCACAAAGGTCCAACGCGTTTTTGAGAAAGAGGCATTCAGAGCGGAGCCAACGTGGTCTCCCGATGGTAAACAGATTGCCTACTCGCGCATCATAAACGATGAACGAGTCGTCCACATTGCTACAATCGGTGAACAAGATGAGGCGCGAATCGCTATCGGGGGTCCTGCGTCGTGGTCGCCGGACGGAACGGAGCTTGCCTTCATCACAGGTTGGGCAGCGGCAAAGATGCAAATCACGCTCTTCAACCTGCGTACCGGCAACCGGAAAAACCTTTTTCCACCTGAAGCGATACCCTCGTGGATGTCCAGCGTCGTGAAGTGGTCTCCAACCGGAGACAAGCTTGCCTTTTCTTGGCAGCATCAAGTACCTTTCAAGGATTTCGTTGAAACAGAGACGGTTTACACAGTAAATCGCGATGGAACAGGTCTTACCCAGATTATTGAGGAAGCGGGTCCCAGGGCAACGTCGCCAGTATGGTCTCCACGTGGTGATGCGCTGCTCTATAAACGCTCAGCGGGAAACAAGAGTTATCAAATTTTCAAAGTTAGTTTAGCGGGTGGGGAGTCTGAACAACTGACAGATATTGGCTGGAATCATCTTGGGGATTGGTTTGATCCAGCATACGCATTGCCCGTTTCACCACAACCGCAGCTGCTAACCACAATGTGGGGAAAAGTGAAAAACAAATAAACCTTCAGATATAACCTCCTTGAAACCGCTTTGGCATACGCTTGCCGATAGGTAAATTATTAGAGAACATTTCCAAGGGGTGTTTTCGCTCTTGCGGCTAAGTCCCCATTTGGAAGTGAATCCGCCGGTTGAGATTACCGGTAGAAGAAAGGAGGTGAATCTGAATGAAAGCAAATCTCCGCGGTAAAATCCGAGAATTCCTCGCTTCTGAGGAGGGAAAAGTAGTCGTCAAGGCACCCTTGTCTTTAGGCATAGTAAGCGGCACTTTCCTGCTAACTCAAGTGATTTTTGCTTCACCTGTTAGTGCCAATGACCGTTATGATTCAGGTGGCAATGATTGTTTAACTTTTTGTGAAAAACACGGGGAAGAACTCTCTTGTACAGTGGTATGCGCCTAAGTACAAAAAATAAAAGATAGATGGCTCATCGAACTTAACTGGAAGTAAGAGTATTCTAGTCAAGATGGGTATCTATTCATATTTTTATCTACATTTGGGAGTGTGTCAGTTTTTTGCTGACACGCTCCTAAAAACAGCAAAAGGAACTATGCAAGCAATCATCTTATGTGGCGGTTTAGCAACGCGACTTGGAAGCATTAGTAAAAAGACTCCAAAAATCCTATTGGAAGTTGGCGAGCGCACTGTCTTGGATTGGCAGCTTGACTTGCTAAAAGAAGTCGGGATTAAAGAAGCTATTCTGGCTTCTGGACACTTGCACGAGACACTCTATGAACACATCGGTACTTACCACCAAGGCATGCAGATCCGCTACGCCAAAGAAAATAAAAAACTCGGCACTGGCGGTGCAATTGCCAACGCTATGAAATATATTCACACCTCTCCCTTTTTCGTCCTCAATGGAGATATCCTCCTCAGCAACTTCTCACTTCAAGAGGTGTTAAGATATTTCCATGAACAGATGACGGGACTCCTGTTAAGTGTGCATGTTGACGACATTCGTCCGTATGGTGAGATCGTGTCGGATAGCAATGGGAGAATCACAGCCTTCCGCGAGAAACAGTCTATTCACCGCGCCGGATACATCAACGGAGGTGTGTATCTTTTTAACCAAACAATTGCCGATGCCTTTCCCAAAAAGCAAGCGGTGTTCTCAATTGAACGGGACGTTTTTCCGTCTGTTCCCAATCTCTACGCTTTGGAAACCGATGCAGATTGGATTGATATTGGGGTCCCAGAGCGACTCGCTTATGCCCAGCAGCATTTCCAAAACGGAGTTCTCCGATGAATCGAGACATCTTCCGAGCGTATGACATTCGAGGCATTTTTGGCGTAGACTTTGAACCCAACGATTTTTATCGAATCGCCCGCGCCTTTGCAGCTCACTTTCTACCGAAAACTGTCGCAGTAGGTCACGATGTTCGCGAAAGTTCTCCCCAACTGTGGCAACAGGTCGCAGAAGGGCTCGCAGACGCAGGCGTTGATGTCCTTAACCTCGGTCAGATTTCAACCGATATGCTCTATTTCGCTGTAGCACATTACCAGACAGACGGCGGCATTGTCATCTCGGCATCTCACAATCCGGCGGAATACAACGGCATGAAATTAGTCGGCCCGCAAGCGACGCCGATCTCAGCGGAAACCGGACTCTTCAAACTCCGAAATTTTGCTGAGAACAGTGTTCCATTTAAGAAACAGAAAACGCACTGTCGCGGCTCCCTACAGTCTCCATCACTTCTGAAGGCATACCTCGCACACCTACGCTCTTTTGTAGACTGGCAGCAGCTCAGCAGAAAGCGGATTGTCATCAACGCAAATAGCGGACTTGCTGGACAAATTGCCGAACCTCTGTTAGCAGAGACACCTATCGAAATCTGTGAACACCTGTTCACCGAACCCGATGGAACGTTCTCTCAAATACCTGCAGGTAGACCCGATCCACTGAGACCGGAGAATCGAGAGCTAACCACCAAGACGGTTAAACGGACACGCGCAGATTTGGCGGTGGCGTGGGACGCAGATGCAGATAGGTGCTTCTTCTTTGATGAAAATGGGGAATTCGTTGAAGGCTGCTACATTACAGCATTGCTCGCCGAAAAACTTTTACAACGAGATGGAGGCGATATTGTTATATATGATCCAAGAGCTATATGGGCAGTAGAAAATGTCGTTATTACAGCAAACGGTACACCATTGCTCAACCGATGTGGACATTCGTTCATTAAAACTCGCATGTGCGAAGTCGGTGCACTTTTTGCTGGGGAAGCGAGCGGTCACTACTATTTCCGAGACAACTTCTACACCGATAACGGCATGATTCCATTCTTGCTTATTCTTGAATATTTAAGCACGAATAGGAGATCTCTTGCTGAATCTGTCAATCGGTTCCGATCGGCGTATCCCGTCTCTGGTGAAATTAATTTTTCGTTTGAAACCCAGCAGCACATACAAGATGCTATAGAGGCAATCCAGCAGACGATAGACTGTTGGGGAAATTACCCTTGCGTTGAAACACCCATTGACGGTTTATCGGTCAGATTCCTCACCAACCAACGCGCATTTATTCCTGAACACGGTAGTTGGCGATTCAATCTGCGAGAATCCAATACAGAACCGCTTTTGAGACTTAACGTTGAGACTATTGGCACTGAGTGTCCTCTCATCGAAAAGACGAACCAGATAAGTGAAAAACTTCAAAGCCTCGGCGGCAAACGAGAAACCAGGTTCCGCTGGGAAATATGAAAATCCTGATTCTGACAGACACCAACGCTGTTAGAATACTAACCACCACTCCCAATCCCGTCTTTTCTTCTGTAGGAGGGATTTCTAAATCCCGACGACTAATCGCTAATCACCAACTGCCAACCACCATCCATAATCCCACAACCCTTGCTCTGAAAATCCCCCGCCAAAACATTTGCATACCCAAAAATTTTGTTGACTTATTCACTGAATGATTATAATATAATGCGAATGCCGTCTTTGTAGCGCAAACTTTTAGTTTGCGCCTTACAACCCGGTAGGGTTTTTGCTGGGGTGTTTCTTCACGGTTTCCTAACCGCACCCGCAGAATGCCACACGCGCATCTGAAGTTGATTCGTTGAATGTCTGGTTAATTCTAAGGTTTACTATAGTTCGCGCCTTACAAGACAGATGTTCCAACAAGAACCTCACCGATCCTAAAAAATACACCTAAAGAAAGGCACCCCATGGAAAAAGAAAACGATGTTCAGTTAATTCGCAAAGTTTTATCAGGCGATGACGACGCATTTAGTCCGCTCGTTGAAAAGTACCAAAAGAGTATGCATGCCCTTGCATGGCGGAAGGTGAATGACTTTCACTATGCCGAAGAAATTGTTCAAGATGCCTTCCTTGAAGCTTACAAAAAACTGCCAACCTTAAAGGACCACAGACAATTCGCCGGGTGGCTCTATGTCATTACAAGACGATGTTGCGTTAACTGGCTCCGAAAAAACATGTCTAAAACGCAATCGCTGGAAGGCACACCTGGACAAGAAATAGCCAAATTGTCTTATGAACATTACCTATCAGAGCAACGCAATGTAGAGACCTCTGAACGTAGCGAAGCACTTGTCAAGGCACTACTCAACAAACTACCCGAAAGCGAGCGAACCGTCGTGACGCTCTACTACCTCAGTGAAATGACGACGAAAGAGATAGGGAAGTTTCTCGGCGTATCTGCAAACACAATCACAAGTCGACTTCAGCGGGCGCGAAAGCGTTTAGAAAAACACGAGGAACTTTTGATTCGTGAAATTCTCGGCAGTTTCCAATTACCTCCCAATTTGACTGAGAACATCATGCGGCAGGTCGCCGACATGAAACCGATACCACCTTCAGTCGGAAAACCCTTAACACCTTGGATTGCTTTCGGTACCGCTACCCTTCTGATTGTTTTGATGTTGGGTGCAACCAATCAATATCTTGCCCGTTTTCAGAAACCGTATAGTTTTGAGGCACGATCCGAGCGGACAGTTGAGATTATTGATGCCCCGATTACACTTGACATTGATTCAAAACCAGCCGTGCGAAATCAGGCTGGCCGGGTCGCTATTTCCAGCGAAAATAGTGGTGTCGGTCTGCAAGATTCCCAGAATGTCTTAGCACCGAATACGCAGAAGAGTCCGTTCAGACCGTCTATCACACAATGGAATCAGGTAAGCGGACCACAAGGGAGTCACATTTCTGAAATCTTCGTCACATCCGACGGAACCCTTTATACTGCTACAGCAAGCGGTATTTACAATCGGACAGCGGATGCAACTGCGTGGACGCTCGTCAATACGAGTGTGCCTACTGGGAATTTCCCGATGCCGATGGCAGAGCACGATAATACGCTTTATATTGTTTCCGATGATGAAGTGTTTAATTCAACCAATAAAGGTGAGACATGGAATGCTCTGGGGCTCCGTCCAGAAGGGGATGCTATCGGACTCGTAATAATAGATGAAACACGCGAGAACAGTTCACATGGAATATATCTCGCACTTGAAAATAGAGGTGTTTTCCGCTCCGCGGATGCAGGCGCACAGTGGACACACTTAGATAATGGGCTGGCAGGCAAGCGCATTTACGCAGTCGCTACAGTTGAAAACACAGTATTTGCTGGCACAAATGACGGTGTCTATCGTCTTAATTCGGATATTTGGGAACAATTGTCATTGGACTCAGCTAACGCAGTCCACGCCTTGGCAGTTATGGAAAACAATCTTTATGTTGCAACAGGCCCCGATCCTTTTGGATTGGGATTGTCCAAAACAGAGGGAAAGTACGCCACGCAAAGAATAACAGGGGACGCTGCACGTCCATGGAAGATTTTCCACTCAGGTGACTTAGGGTTGTCCTGGACCGAGATAACACCTAAAAATAAACCGTCTATTATGGTGGGCCCACGTAGCGTCAAAATCTTAACTGTTGGTAAAACTCTCTTAGTTTTAGATGGTGGATTGAGTTTCCGTTCAAACGATAACGGACAAACATGGGCAAAACTCGGATTCGACGGAAACCCAATCAAACAGAATGTCTTTACAACTGCAGCGGCCGACGAAAATACTTTGTACATAGCCGGGGCATTGGGTGTGCATCAAACAATTGACGGTGGCGACTCGTGGTATCCCTTTATGGACGGAATAGTAGGAACGAGAATACGGAGTTTGACAGCATTAAACAACAAACTCTATGCATATACCGGGAGCCATGCTGTCCAATCAATAGATGATGGCGAATCATGGAAAAGGATTAAGATTGATGCTAACGAGGATGAACTTGAATCAATACGGCAGAAAAACTCTCATGTTGACTTTTCTTTTAAAGCCAGGTTAACATTAGTAGATGAAGGGCTGTATGGGATTGTCCCCGATGGAAACAATCTGCGGATTTTCCGCTTATCGACAGATGGTAACATACTCATCCCTACTCAAAGGCTACCTTCTTTTTATGAAAAAATGTTGTCTACCGAATTGTGGACAACTGTCGCAAAAGCAGAAGGGCTTAACTTACCTGATGATATAGAAAAAAATGAGAAATTGATGAAAGCGTTGCAAACTGTTGCCTCTTTCGTAATAGCCGGTGGATTTACGAGCACTAATGAAACTTTCTACGTAGAGCATCAACGCAGGCTTTTCAAATGGAAACTTGGAGACCCAGAATGGACAAACACCGGACTCATAGACCTCGGCAAACAACCAGATGAAGATTTGCAACACGGATTCAAATTGGCAGCTTCAGGAGAAACCGTCTACGTCGGAAAACGAGCCGGACAACTGTTTCAATCACTCGATGCCGGAGACACTTGGAAAGACATCACGTCAAGCCTCCCACTTCTGTTTACCCATTTCAGCGAGATCGTCTTTGCCGGTTCAACGGTTTACGTTGCCACAGACAACGGTGTTTTATCCTCACAGGACGGAGAAAACTGGCGCGTCCTAACTGACAGAGCCGGTCAGCCTATTGTCATAGACAGATTGGCTATCAATCATACCAGCATTTATGGTGCTGGTGATACAGGGGTCTATCGCTTGGATGACCGTGGCAGGTGGAAACAGATGGCTGCGAGTGTGCCAGATAGAGTTATCTCACTCGTTGTCAACAACGATAGACTGTACATCGCTACACAACACCGCGGCATGTTCCACATCCCGCTTGAGGAAGAAGAAGCTCTTAACGCCGATCTCTTAACGCAGGTCCCCGCACCTTAGAGTTATACCCACAAAAACCACAATTATGAAAATTACTGACGTTAAAACTTATAACTTACGCTATCCACTGGTTGAACCCTTTGCCAACTCACGCGGCTGGTCGCAGGCGCGCACTGCCGTCGTGGTCGAAATTCGCACAGACGCAGGGATTACCGGTTGGGGTGAAGGCGTGAGCACCCCATCTGCCTCAGCCATCAAAGCACACCTCATGGGGCAATCGCCTTTTGAAACGGAACGGATAGGCGAAGCAATGCGCGGCGATCTCGGGGCGTTCAGCGGTGTTGACATCGCACTCTGGGACATTATGGGCAAGGCACTGGACATGCCGATCTATCAACTCCTCGGCGGCGCGTTCCGCCTGAAGATTCCCGCCTACGCAAGTGGACTTTTCAAGAAAGACAAACCCGATATAACCCAAGCATTGATGGACGAAGCGAAAGGATACGTCGATGCAGGATTCCCCGCTGTCAAGATGAAAATCGGTTTCGGTGAGGCTTACGATGTGAAAAACGTCGCTGCAGTCCGACGCGCGATTGGTGCGGACACCCTCTTTGCCGTTGATGCGAACTGTGGCTACGATGTCGCAACCGCGATTGATGTCGGACAGAAGATTTTAGACAACGATCTCTTCTGGTATGAGGAACCCATTACGACTGACGATGTTGATGGCTATCGGGAAATCCGACACGCACTGAAGGTGAGAATCGCTGGCGGCGAGATGCTGAAAGGACGCTGGGCATTCCGCGACCTCATACAGAAACGCGGATTGGATATCGTGCAACCCGATATAAGCATCGCGGGTGGCTTCACAGAATGCCGAAAAATCGCTGCCATGGCAAGCGCAAACTACGTCCGAGTCCTCCCGCACATGTGGGGCGGTAGTATCCGCCTCGCTGCGACACTCCACTGGCAAGCCACGCTTCCAGATGCACCACAGGCACTCAATCCAATCCCGTCACTCTTGGAATTTGACATGACCGAGAACCGTCTCCGCACAGCACTGGCACAGGAACCGATACATGCAGTCGACGGATACGTTGACGTTCCACAGGTGCCAGGCTTGGGAATAGAGATTGATCGGGACGTGTTGGAACAGTATGCGTGAGGCACTACGCCATGAAAAAACGTGTTTTCATTCTATGCCTCTTGTTGTTGGCTTTAGGTAGCGTGCTTTTCCTTTACCATTTCCGCGTTGAAGTAGATGTGCGAACCCAGCAGCCTGCAGAAGGCACCATTTTCTCCCATGACCTGTTCGATCAGGTTTTGCAAGAACACGTTGATGAAAAAGGACGCGTTAACTATACAAAGCTGAAAGCGAATTCTGAAAAACTGGAGGCGTATTTGGACCTATTGGCTGTCGCGAAACCTACGGCATGGTCCTATAACGAACAACTGGCTTTTTGGATTAACGCCTACAACGCGATTGTCATTAAAGGGGTTATTGACCACTACCCGACCAATAGTGTCCGAAGGGTCAAACTTTTTAGAGGTTTTTTCTATCGGTTGAAGTTCCAAGTGGCGGGCAAAACCTATACACCAAATCAAATTGAACACGGTATTCTCCGCGGAGAATTCCCGGATCCACGGGTTCACTTTGCAATTGTATGTGCTTCATTCAGCTGTCCACCTATCGGAGACCGCGCTTTCTCTGCCGAGACGATTGAGGAAAGGCTTGAGACCCTAACGTTCAATTTTATTCAGAACCCTGAGCAGGTTCGGGTTGACCGTGCGAAGCACATCGTCCACCTTTCAAAAATTTTCAAGTGGTATGAGAACGATTTTAAGGAGGGCTACGACGGCGTAGCAGATTTCCTCGCCGACTACCTACCCCCCGAAGACGCAGAATATTTGTCGTCAATGGACATCCAGTTTCGTTACTTGGATTATGATTGGACATTGAATGATCAGAAGCTATAGAAGCATCGGGGTGTTTTTGCTTGGGTGTTTCCCCAGAAAGGCCTCCTACTGCTTGTCTACTTTCAAATTAAAGGTAAATCCAGTTTGTAGTAGGGCAATTTATTGCCCGTTATAAAATACTACAGTTAGAAGGAGAATCCTGCTTTATGGTAAATACAGCCGTTATTGGTTACGGATATGCCGGACGCGCTTTTCATTCCTATCTTGTTGGTCTGGCAGACGGATTGAATCTCTACGCGATTGCGACGCGCGACGCTGAACGCCGCGAAGCCGCACGTCAGGCGTATCCAAATATGGAGATGTATCAGACGATTGACGAAGTTATCGCAGACGATGCGATCGATCTCGTTGTGTTAGCCACACCACACGACACTCACGCTGAGCTCTCCATCAAAGCGATGGATGCCGGTAAGCACGTTGTAACAGATAAAATCATGGCGATGAACGCTGCCGAAACCGATGCGATGATTGCAGCAAGTGAGCGGAACAACGTCCTGCTCAGCGTCTTCCACAACCGCCGATGGGACTGGGACTACAATACCGTCAAAAAAATTATTGACGACGGCTTGCTCGGAACGCCTTATCTCTATCAGGTGGCGATTATGCGCTATGGACCGCCTCGCGGTTGGCGTGGTGTTAAGAGTCAGAGCGGCGGCATCCTTTACGATTGGCCCGCGCACTTCGTCGATCAGGCACTCCAACTCGTAACGGCACCTGTTGAATCCGTGTTCTGTGACATTCACTACGGCTCGAAGTGGGACATCGACATCGGTAACTACGCCAACCTCATCATCAAGTTTGAAAATGATGTCCGATACCAGATTGAAATCGGTAACCTCGCCAAAGCGGAGAAGCCGAGATGGTATATCGTCGGAGATCTCGGCGGGTTGACCAAACATGGTTTGGACCCACAGGAGGGACCGATGGTCGCCGGTAATATCGATGCCGCACAACAAGACCCCGCAAACTATGCGAAGGTCTGGACGGAAGCGGGCGGCGAAAACCGTGAACTCGTCATCGAAAGCGTTCAGACAACGTGGAAATCTTATTATCAGAATATCGCTGATGTGTTGAATAAAGGCGCGGCGTTAGCCGTCAAACCTGAAGAGATGCGTAAACTGATGCGAGTCTACGATGCAGCGATGCAGTCTGCGGACAGTGGGGAGACGGTGAGGTTGTAGTGCCAAATTGTTCAGATTATGAACAGTCGTGTTCATTTTTTGACGCAATTATCTGCTAAATTCTAAGAATTTGCGCGAAAACCCGCTTTTCGGATTGGCATCGTATTTGCTATGTACGACATAAACACATCTGTTAAAGGGAGAGGAAAAATGAAAATGAAAACGCAATATGGGTTCATATTGGCACTACTCCTTATGTTTGCTGTTGTACAGAATGGCATAGCGGATAGTCACGGAACAGATGCCTCAGCATACGAGGAATTGAACGGACAGGTCGTCGTGAGCATTGACCGAGGCTTGGAATGGCTGAAAGGACAGCAAGGCGAAGATGGGCTGTTCGCCAATCATCCGGGCATAACGGCTCTCGTCCTCACTGCTTTTTTACGGCACCCAGAAAATAAATATCCCGAAGCAGAACATCCATTCATCCAGAAAGGCATTCAGCGACTCGTCGAGCTGCAGCAACCCAACGGTGCCATCTATAATGTTGAGATGCAACCTGCCCTACCGAATTACAATACCTCCATCGCAGTGATGGCACTCTCATCGACCGGGAATCCAGCATACACCGATGTTATTAAAAAGGCACAAGGTTTCCTGAAGGCATTACAGGTCACAGACGAGGAGAGCGTCTATTACGGTGGAATCGGTTACGGTAGCCGCCAAGAGGTAAAAGACCTGTCTAACCTAAACATCGCCATCCAAGCACTCAAGGAGAGCGGATCGGATGATCAGGAGGTCTGGAACAAGGCAATTAAATTCTTGGAACGCACCCAGAATCGTAGCGAGAGTAACGACCAGTCGTGGGCAGGCAACGATGGCGGTTTCATCTACTCACCTGACGGTGAAAGCAAAGCCGGTACGGATGCAGCTGGAAGTCCACGTTCTTATGCCAGTATGACGTATGCAGGATTATTGAGCTTCATCTACGCCAACGTTGATAAGGACGATGAACGCGTCCAAGCCGCCTTTAAGTGGATAAAGGAACACTTTACACTTGAAGAAAACTACGGTATGGGGTCACAAGGCTTATACTACAACTATCACACAATGGCGAAGGCACTGCGGCTCTACGGTGAATCGACCTTTATGGACGCGAAAGGTGTCTCACACGATTGGTACCGAGAATTCGCAGGAAAGATGATTGAACTCCAGAAACCCGATGGATTTTGGCTCAACGAAGAAAGCCGTTGGATGGAAGCAGATCCGAGGCTTGTGACGGCTTATGTGATTCTTGGTCTTAATACCGCTTACCCGAAATAGGTGCAAGGTAGGGAATGGCTATCAGCTATCAGCAGTCGGCGGTCAGAAAGAGTCGGGATGCGGACATACCGCCTACAGGGAGATTTAATGGCTCTGACAGAGCAGATAACAAAAGTTGTTGATTTATGTATCGCTCAGTTAGCGTATCCGCTATTTCGTTAAAACCTACCAAATGGGACAAAGCCTCTAACGCTGAAAAGTTGGAGGCTTTCTTCGTTGAAGCCGCGAAGGATTCCCCACAGTTGATTTTGGCGACTGAGGGTGTTTTGGAAGGCTACGTCGTCATGGATGTCATCGAAGGCAGGGCAACCCCAGAAGCGATGCTCGACATCGCAGAACCGCTTGACGGTCCTTACATCCACCGATTCCGTCGTCTGGCGAAACAACTTAAAATTTGCCTCTGCTTCGGTTTTGCAGAACGGCGGGGCATCTCCTCTGTCTACAATTCCGCCGTGTTTATTGACGAGGAAGGCGAGCTCTGCGGCACCTACCACAAAACGCAGTTCGCCGAAGGCACGCATCCGTCGTGGAACTTCAATTGTATCGGCGAAACAATCCGGGCATTTGATACACCCTTCGGACGTGCTGGCATCCTAATCTGCAACGACCGATGGAACCCTCTAATTGCCCGCACGCTTGTTTTAGACGGTGCGCAGTTCCTCCTCATCCCGTCCTATGGTTCAAAAGGCAAATCGCAAAACCAAACTGTGCTTGCAAGAGCGCGCGAAAACGGTGTGCCGATTGTAGAGGCAAATGTCGGCATGAATCTCATCATCAACAAAGGCGAAATTGTCGCATACAAATGGGGAAACGATCAGATTAGCACTGCATCTATTGACATCCCGGTTCCGCCTTCAACCGAGGCAGCGCGCCGCTCAGAACAAGAATACTTACAAGCCCAGGGACCTGAAATGGCAGCCCGCTACGAGAAAACCATCTCCCGCCTGCGATAATGAACCATACGCCCTATTCTTTCCAATATCACCTCTTCCTATAGGAGCGACGCTGACTCGAACAAGCGTCTTTAAAAGAAAACACGCTGTTCTCCCCAAGTTCCCCACTGACAGCCGACAACTGACACCCCGATATGAAACTTTTATAAACCTTTCTGCGTTAATCGCGTCAAATGTCTCTAATGTTTCAACTGTAAATAAAAAAACACACCAATAGACACGGTAAAACTCTTAGGAGGAAACCATGCGCTTAGTCGAAGGGCTGTCTATTGGGATCGCTGCAATGCGTGCGAACAAAATGCGTTCGTTACTGACGATGCTTGGAATTATCATCGGTATTGCAGCGGTCCTTGCAATGATAGCTATCGGAGATGGAGCTAAAGAAATTGTGATACAAGATGCCCAAAAAATGGGCGGGGCAACCCGAATTACATTGTATCAAACATCCTATAAACGAGAAAATAACAGGTGGGTCCGCATTCGCAGCAACGAATACATGGAATACGAAGATGCGTTGGCAATTGAGGCTGAATGCCCATCCGTGAATGCGGTCACACCCAGAATCGCGGATTGGCGCGGTGTCCTATTTCAGGGTCCGGGGGGCACGGAAGCCCGTGCCGGCTATAATGGAGTCGGTCCTACCTACGCAACCGCAATGGATTGGGACATTAAAGAGGGACGCTTCATTACAGACGAAGATGTCCAAAACGCAACAAAAATCTGTGTACTCGGAGACGAACTCGCAACCGAGTTATTTGGTAATAAATCACCCTTAGGACAAGAAATTAAAATCGCAAGAGACGTTCGATATTACGATCAATGGGGTAGAAGACGGCGGGAGCGGCTGACCGAACGCTTCACAGTCGTTGGGACCTTCATGCCGAGAGGGACAAGCTTCCAGTTTGGGTGGAGTTACGATAACCTCGCCTTCATGCCTGTCTCAACTGTACAAGAGCGTCTCACTGGTGGTGATAAGATTCACGGTATTATGGTCTTCGCGAACAGTGTCGACGTTATCCCGAAAGCAATCGAAGAGGTGAAAACGGTCATAAGAAAAAGACACAACAACGAAGACGAATTCGTCAGAGTCTCTGAGATGCGCGCTGGCATGGCGCAATTAGAGAAGATTAGCAAAATGATTAAAATCGCCTTGGGGAGCATCGCCGGATTTTCGCTCCTCGTTGGCGGTATCGGCATTATGAACATGATGCTCGTTTCTGTCAATGAGCGCATCCGTGAGATCGGTTTACGAAAAGCACTCGGTGCAAAACCGTTCGATATTCTTGCACAATTCCTCATAGAAGCGATAGTTATGTGCGCGGTAGGCGGCGCGATAGGCGTTGGACTCGGTGTCTTTGCTGGCGAGGGGATGGCGATGCTCGCCGTCAAAATCGCCAAAATTGTTCCCGAATGGCCCTCGGTTATCTCTATGCAGTGGGTCCTGATTTCGGTATCCTTCTCGGCAGCGATTGGTATTTCGTTCGGTATCTACCCTGCAATAAAAGCCGCTACTGTCCCACCGGTTGTGGCATTACGCAAAGATTAAAAATGGACGCTCCAGCCAATATCTGCTCTTGTAGGCGCGCTTTCCGAGCGCGCCTTTTTTCATTTTTTTAAACCGTTTCCCCAAAAGTCTCCCTCTATACAACCAAAATCTAATTGGGAATCTGTTTATGCGATACAATTCGTCCATGTACACCGACCTGACAGATGAAGAACTCATTGAACTCGTACAAGACGGTAACGAGATCGCCTTCGGGCAACTCGCAAACCGTCATAGTTTCCGAATCTGGCAGTTGGTTGTCTTAAACTCACGCCAGACCCGCGATGCCGAAGAAATTTTTCAAGACATTTGGATAGCGGTCTGGGAAAACATAGATGGCTTACGCAAAGTTAGTAGTTTCGGTGCGTGGCTCCAAAAAATAGCATATACGGCTTGTAGACGATACTACACCCAGAAGTCTCACACCAGAAGTGAAATTCTTCAGAGCACTGATCAACTCGCTGAGACGATGGATCAGGACGCGCTCGCCCGTTTTCGAGAAACGGAACTCCGTTGGGCTGTCAGGGAAGCCGTGTATCACCTCCCAGAAAAGGTCCGTTCTGTCGCCGTGTTGTACTATTTAGAAATGTCAACTGTTAAAGAGATTGCAGAAGAACTCGACTTAGCAGTCGGCACTGTCAAAACCAGGCTTAGAGAGGTTCGGACACTGCTACGCACAGAATTTGGTGTTGAAGAAGTCAAGAGCGAAAGAACTATAAGGGTGCCTGAACAGGAAGCACCTAAGCCAGCAAGTAACAGAATTAAGGAGGGTTTTGAAATGGAATTAACTTTAGAAAGAGATGACCTTTTGCAAGCCCTGCAAGGACTGCAAGGTGTCACGATTGGACAGAGTGATGAATTCATCCACTCAAATGTTCTCATCCGCACGGAAGCCGGAGCGATTGATTTAGAAGTTAGCGTCAGAACGAAGATTGAAGCGACAGTCAAAGCGGAGGGAACGATTACGGTTCCTGCTCAGAAATTGATAGAAACACTTAAAACCTTACCAACGGATATGCCGGTAAATTTGGTAAAAACAGCCAACGATACCGTTGAAATTAGGTGTGGCGATAGTATTTACAAAATCACCGATATATCTGGTGAAACTTTTCCGCAACCATTTTCAGTTGAAAGTGAAACGTTCTCGCTTAGTGGACAGACATTGCGCGATGTCATTCACAAAACGGCGTATGCTGCATCTACAGAGGACGAGCGGAGTTTCCTAAAAGGTCTCTACTTCAACTTCCTTGAAGATAGAACAGAAATCGTTGCGACGGACGGCAAGCGTCTCGCCCTGGCATGCTTTGATCCGATCGATCTACAAGGGAAAGCCAACGGGTTTATAGTTCCGCTCAAAACGGTTCAGGAGCTTCCGAAAATTTTCTCCGAATCTATTGAAGTGGATGTCTCTGTTTCTGGAAACCAAATCCGATTTACCGATGGAGATGCCACCTTGACAACCGAACTTGTGGACAGAGAGTATCCAAACTACCACAAGATCATCCCACAGAACAAAAACAAAGTAGGCGTTTCAAGAGAGCAACTCCTGCGTGTGACACAACACATCGGACAGTTAGCCAATCCGAAAGACCATAAGATCCGTTTGGAAATCGATACGGAACAGATTCGGGTCTCCACAGAGACATCGGAACCAGAAGAACCCTACGAGACAGTGCGTGTGGAATCTGGGACTGGATGTATACTAATTGGCTTTGATGCACGTTTATTGGCAGATGCATTGGCACACATCGAAACCGAGTTCGTGGCAATAGAGTTTTCACGGGAGTTGGATCCCGTTCTTATTAAGCCGATGGGCAATGACAGGGATATTGCGCTCATCATGCCGATGCTTCTGGAGTAGTTTTTTGAAGTTTTCTGGGTCAAGAGGGTTTAATGGATTGGCAAGCCGGCGCGGTTAAGAAACCGCGCCGGTTTATTTGAAAATTATGCAACCTTTTTGCCCTTAGATTGTATCTATAATATTAGAGAGAACGAACTTCATAAATTCACATTTTTTTAACAGACAACAACTAAAAAATTTCTAAAGTTTGGACTGTATTGTAAAGTTATGCTGCCTCGTCAAAAGGCAGGGGCG
>JAPPII010000026.1:89420-136000 GCA_028820845.1 Candidatus Poribacteria bacterium | reverse complement strand
AAGAACCTTCTCTTAACTTTGCGAAATTGTGGTCTAAATAAGCGTATGCACTTCAATATTATCCAGATCGGCGTAAGACCACAATGTCCTAGTTGTGGTACAACAAACTGGTATCATGTAGATGATATCGGACAGCAATTAACTTGTCAAGGATGCAGATTTTTGTTTTCTCTTGATCCTGAGCTTAAATGGCAATATAAATTGAATAGTCTTGTTCATTCTGCTTATGCTTCACATGGGACTACACCTGTTATTTTGGTTTTAGGGCAATTGCTTGATGAAAGTAGAACTTGTTTTCTATTTTCGCCGAATCTAAACCTACTTACTATACCGCAGGATAAATCATCTGAAGAACTTCAAACGGTTGCGGAGGTAGATATTGCCTGCATTCAGGATGGTAAATTTATCATCGGCGAAGTTAAGCAGTCAATGGGTCTTTTCAGTAAAAAGGACTTTGACGATATGGCTAAAATTGCTAAGCGAGTAAAACCAGACAAAGTCTTGTTTTCGTGTGTAGATTCACAGCAACCGACAAGAACTATAACTAACCATATAGAAAGAATCCAATCTAAACTTAGTCCACTTGAAATCAAGGTAATATGGTACGAATTGAAGTCTTTGGGCTACTCATACGGTGTGTAATATGCGAAGGCCCGCCGGTTAAAATCTTAAACGTGGCAACTGTGGAAGCAAAATATGATACGCGTTAAATACAAAAGGGAGGACAATTACCCGCATAACAGAGAGCTTATCTTGTTTGACAGAGATGCTTTCCAATCTCTGGGCGATAAAGTACTTTGCAAAGTTAACGAAAAATATAATATCCTTTGTCCTCAAGTTTTCGTAATAGAGTGCCTGGCACCGAACAAGGCATCCTGGAAAGAAAAGGAATGGCTTCTCAGAAAATTGGAATTAATAGAAAATCCCATAGTCCTTACTGGTAACACTCATGTTTCGCCTGTGATCGAGATACCTTATGATGTTGAGTACCCTACTATTCTTTCTTCTGAAGAAATCGCCAGAGGTTGCATAAAAAGGGCTCCTATAACGATGGAACGTGTCACACCGGAAAAACTCATAGCACATTACAAGCCCAGATTAAATGCTTTTAAAAACCGCGTAAAAACACTAACTGAAGCCTGTGAGTTAGAAAGAGGATCGCTTACTACTAAACAATTAATTTCAAGATATCAAAGGCGATTCCAGCGAACATTTGGCACAAATCCATCTGAAAAAGAGGTCAGGAATACTATTAGAAGCAATAAACTAATTTTTGGAACACAAAAACCAAACCATGTTGCAAAATTGGCACAACAAACCGTAGAAAACACACCAGTAAATCTACCTCTTGACCGATTAAAAACTTTTTTTCATTTTACTGATAGGGATATAACGGTGCTGCTCAATCGAATCCGAGACCGAAAAATGCTTACTCCGGAAAATTATCCTGACTTAGCATATTTAATCTATATTTATTATTTAATGCTCTATATAATTTATGCCAGACAGCACGAAACGCAACACATAGATAAATCATACGTACGTGATTTTAGATACCTACACTACTTAAATTTCTGCGATATGTTCATAGCGAATGAAAAATCTACTCCATACATCGTCAATTCAATACCATTTAACGATATTCGGGCAACACCTATTATTACCGTCAAAGAACTGAAAAACAGTCTCAATTAAGCAGTATTTGTTATATGACTGGTGGATCCCTTAGTTCTTTGTTCAAGAGGTTGGGTTGAACGGCTAATACGCAAACGATAGCACCGTATAGGAAACCGACATCCTATCAACACACCCGCTATCAAAGACACATCCAGTAAAACCCAACATACCCCTAAAGGCATGCGATACACAAAAACCCAAAAAATCCGCGACAATCCGCTGAATCCGTGAAAATCCGTGATTCTGACAATCTCCGCATCCCAATCATAACGTTAAATATAATATAACAAATCGGAAACAGCCCCACCGATAAAAAAATTTGCACACAACCCTTTTCTGTGGTATACTTAACTAAAACCTATATTGATTGTGTTAAGTTTTTTAGGAAAGTCTTCCCAACACCTTTATGATGTCCGCCATACCCAATTCAGCGAAAAACTCGCAGAAAAGTCGAGATCCAATCACCTTAAACAGAGGGACACAACTTTCATAGTAACCCCCTTAAAAGCGCAGTAATCAGAAAGTCGCTTAAACCCACGCCACCCGTGGCGTTACAACGATAATTCGGAGAGACGAAAAATTCGGATTCATAGTAACAGGAAAAAAATGACCGTTTCATAGTCGCCCGACAAACCCACGTCACACCTGACTTTATGAAGGTTTTAAACGCCCAATTTTCAGAACGTTACTATGAATCACTATGAATCACTATGAATCACTATGAAATGCCATAGAGACGGAGGAAACAATGCAAGCCCCAGAGAATAGAAGAACTTCAATTCAGGCAGCACTTTGTGATGATTTCGCAGCGAAAGATGCCGGAGACCTCCGCACACATCTTAAGCATCTGTTCGCCACTTTGGAGGGCGACGCACTCGTTGAAGCAGTTATCGAAAACGTTCAACGCTACGCCGTAGAAACATTAGGCGAATCTATGGACACGGATTTCGACGACATCGGCACAAGTGACTTGGATTCAATTAGACGAACCATCCACACCGAATTGACAGAAGTCATTTCAAAGTTCATCTCAGATACACACCGAGAAGCGATCGTCCGCTACCACGCACGCGGCTTCTCTACCACCGAGGCAATTACGGCACTAATGCATGAAGACAGCATCATGAACAGGTTGGCACAACCAGACGCACTCGGCATCCAGCAGCTTCGAGATCTCTTGATTCCACGCTTCGCCTATCTCAAGCCCGGAACAACCCGATGGCCCCAGCAAAAATACGGCACCATCTGGCAGGAAGCACGTGAGGAATATACACACGAAATCAACAACATTCCCCTCTCATCGCCAGTAGAACGCGCCTCGCTCTTAGCCAAGCATGCCCAGCGTGTTAACGCCGCATTGGATAACAACGAATACTCCGCCTCTGCTTTTCAAGCGTTGATCCAATCCCTAACCAAGACATTAGAGAGTTTGGAGAAATTATCTCCCAGTGAGCAACCCATCCAAGCAACTCTGGCTACACCGCAGCTCGCTGGAATTCTGGAGAGATTGACGGTCGCATTGGAAGGACTTCAGCAGCCCACACATATTGCGGATGCCAACGCACTCGTTGAAGCCTTAGGGAAGATCGCCATCGCACACCAGCCACCGCCAGAACAAAAGGCAATCACAGGTGAAACCGAATATAACACAGAAACAGAGGACAATTAGACTGCCAGCCAATCGCGAATCGATGACCGTATATGAAGTCTTCTTGTTTCCGGAAGCCCGAATTTATTCGGGATAGCACACTTTTCCCGGATTTAGTCTGGGAATAGACTAAATCCATTCCTTGTATTACATTCAAGTTTGGGCATCCAGAGGGAAATTTTTGGAAAACTAAACGAACCCAAAAGATGCCCATCCAGAGTTGACTGTCCCCCCAGAATATGTTATAATTCCTCTATGAAACCAGATACACTATAGTGAATTTACATAGAGGCTGAGGGGCGACAGGATGCTCAACACTCATTTTCAGCGTACACTGTATGTGATTTCTTGCGTCCTATTTTTTGGATGCGTAAGCGTGCTCACAGCTTTCGCTGAAGAGGATACTGAACCTGTACGCATGGAAAAGATCGTTGTAACACCCGGTCGCTTTACAATCTATGATGGCACTTCAGCAAGAATCGCTTTATCCAAACAAGAGATTGAACGTTTTCCACTCATCGACAACGATGTAATGCGGGCGGGACACGTCTTTCCGGGTGTGGTCTCAAGCGATTATAGTGCACGATTCAGCGTCCGCGGCAGCGAAAAAGATGATATTTCGGTCAGATTAGACGGAATGGAACTCTACAATCCATATCATCTTCAGGACTTCGGGGGTGCCGTCTCACTCATCGGTATCGACCTCATTCAGAACACCGAACTACTCATTGGCGGTTTTCCGGCAGAATACGGCGAGAAAATGTCAGGTGTCTTTGACATCACAACAAGAACACCAAACACCGAGAAATTTTCCGCCAATTTTGGGGTAGACTTGATTAACGCGACAGCCACTCTGGAAGGACCCCTCACCGATAAGGGGGGTTGGCTCCTGTCAGCACGACGCGGGTATATCGATCTGATTCTCATACTGATGGACATCGACGAAAATTATAAGCCTCAGTATGCCGATGTCTATAGTAAACTCACCTATCAGATGACACCCTCGGATACGCTTACTATCAATGGACTTTACGGTTGGGATAAAAATAGGATTCGCGTAGATGATGAAGATAACAACTTAGATTCTCGATACGACAATTCGACGGCTTGGGTGAAATGGCGGCGGACGTTCGGCACTTCCCATTGGACAGACGTTTTTGTTTTCGGCGGCACCTCACGTCAGGATAGAACGACAGGGAAAGCGGATTTTGACGATCGCGATTTTCAATTTCTCGGGACAAAAGCGGAACTTACAGCAAACCTTTTTGAAAAACATACGTTACGTAGTGGTGTAACGTGGCGATGGTTAGCAGGACAATACCAATACAACGTTCAAGAACGGCAAGCAGGTATAAACGTCTACAAGCCGATTCTTGCTGATGTTGACGATCAAGGTAACGAATTCAATATCTTTCTGCAAGATGAATGGCAGCTGCATCCGAAACTTGCGCTGAATATCGGTGGCCGTTATCTCTATCAGCAGTATCGGGAAGAAGGTATCCAGCGTTATGAGATTGGACCACGGGTCGCTCTGGCGGTGAAACCTGCGGAAAATCTCACATTGCGAGGGGCATGGGGGATTTACCACCAACCCGTCCATCTGATGGGAATTCCGGTGGAGGATGGAATTGAGACAGCCGGACGCGCCGAGCGAGCCGTGCATTATATTCTCGGAACTGAGTATACCCGTGATAATTTCTTAGTGAACATTGAAGGGTATTATAACACATTCGATAACCTTGTTGGTCGGCTCCGCGAGTTTGGACGACAGAATCAGATTTTCGTTCCACCTGAATCTGGAACAGCAAGAGGTGTTGACGTATTTATGACGCATACGGTTTCCAGTCGTTTGGCATGGACACTCGGTTATGCGTTCGGAATTGCAGAAGAAATTGCAGGTGGAACAACAATTTTCCGTCAATATGATCGACGACACTCTTTCGCCATCAGCAGTAATTATCAGTTTGCACCGACTTGGCATCTCTACCTGAGTTGGCGTTTCCATACAGGTGAACCGAGAACGCCTCTGATTCACACGGCGGTTGGTTTATCCGATGGCATTATCGCTTGCGATCGACAGTTTGGAGATACACACGCAGCGCGGATGCCTGCATACCATAGCCTCGATTTTCGCATTACAAAACGGAGTCCTTATCGACGGTGGGAGTTGTCTTGGTATTTCCAGATTTTAAATTTATACAACAACACAAATGTAGATCAGTACGCCTTCAGTGAAGTGCGAGATGAAGGAACAGATGCCGTTATCGGTTGTGAAATTGACGAAGAACCCCTTTTTCCAATCGTTCCGACGTTAGGTGTCACGATAAATTTTTAACGATTATGTCTGGGCGATGTCTCTGTTGTCAACATCGACCTAAAATCGTTAAAAAGCCTGCTTTAGGTTACCAATAGTTTCTTAACTATTGGAATACTGCAAGGACAACGGACGCAGCAGCTCAGAGTCAATAGTTAAAATGTTCAAACATATCAAGAAAGCACTGAGAGAAATACGGTGGTATTTTATTGCAAAGGCGCGGGATCAGAAATTACCGAAGGCTGCGCCAAGCGTGGTAGAGGCAATTTTTCCGACAGACACGGATACGTATACCATTACGCCATATCAACTCAAAGGAATGATGAACGCCGGTAAACCGTTTGTTTTGTTGGATGTGCGGGAAGAGTGGGAATATCAGATGGTTCACCTTGAAGGTGCCATCTCGATTCCCTTGGGTGAGTTGTTAAAACGATTTCAGGACATCAAACCCGGAAGTGAAGTGGTGGTTTATTGCCATTGGGGCATGCGGAGTCTTGATGCAGCGTTTCTTTTACAACAACTCGGTTTTAAATCGGTCAAGTGTCTACTTGGCGGCATTGATCGATGGGCAGAGGAGATTGACACACAAATCCTACGGTATTAATAGCCATTACGAAGCGGCTTTGAAGTCCTGGCTTTGAAGTCCATATTTCTGCATCCGATGCTGAAGTTTTCGACGCGAAATACCAAGCAATTTCGCGGCTTGAATCTGGGTGCCGTTACTTTTTGCTAATGCACTACAGATATATTCCTTGATAATATCATCAAGAGAGACCCCTTCCTCAGGAATATCAAACTCAAGATCAGTAGTTGGTAGTGAGGTGTCCAAAATCTCAGGTGGCAGCTCGTCCATGTCAATGACCTCATTTTCTGAGAGTACAAAGATGCGACGGAGATAATTTTCTAACTGCCGAATATTGCCGGGCCATTGATACCGCCTGAGGGCAGACATCGCTTGCGGCGTGACCTGTTTTGGGAGTGCCTCGGCGTACTCGCTGCTAAACTTTTGGATTAGAAAATTCACGAGTAACGGAATGTCCTCAGGGTGTTCTCGAAGGGGCGGCACATGGAGCGGAATAACATTGAGCCGGAAATAGAGGTCGTCCCGAAAAGCAGCGTCTCGGACAGCCTGAATGAGATCTTTATTCGTTGCAGCAATTACACAGACATCCACTTTGATATTCTGGGTCCCTCCGATGCGACGTATTTCTCGTTCCTCGAGTACTTGTAAGAGTTTGCTCTGCGTCTGAACAGGCAAATCGCCAATTTCATCAAGAAAAAGTATCCCGTCGTTTGCCACCTCAAAAAGCCCCTTCTTCTGTTGTGCTGCGTCCGTAAACGCCCCCTTTTCATGTCCAAAGAGTTCACTCTCAATGAGCGTCTCCGGGATAGCACCACAGTTAATCGCTATGAACGGCTTGTCTTTTCGGTTTCCGTATTTATGGAGTGCCCGGGCAATCAGACTTTTCCCGGAACCGGTTTCGCCAGTAATAAGCACTTGTGTCACGCCACGGTGAAGGATCCGTGCCATATTTTTGAAAAGTTCCCGCATCCGTTCACTTTCACCGATAATTTCATCAATCTGAATTTCAGGGACTGAAGTATCGCTTCCGTCCTCAGTGTCCCCAAGCGCACCACGGGTCTGCAAGGCGTGTTTCACTTCCCGTTTAAGCACATCTACCTGAATAGGTTTCTCAAGATAGTAGAACGCTCCCTCATGTGCAACGAGATTGACGGCATCGTTAAGTTCGGCGTAGGCTGTCATGATAAGGACGGGTAGGTCTGGGTCTGTCCGTTTTATTTCCCGAAGCAGATCACGTCCCTCAAACCGTGAGGACATCCACATATCGCTGATAACGAGATCAAACATCTGCTTGTCCAAACTTTCAAGCGCGGCTTTACTATCGCCAACGACATCAACGGTGTAACCCTCGCGTTTTAAGATACGCTGTAGAATTGTCAGTTGTGCCCGGTCATCGTCTACAAGTAGTATAGATGCCATCGTCCAGCCCTCCTCCTATGCACTCCTAATTTTTGGGAAAGTGATCCCGATCAAGCGCAAAACTAATTTTAAAAGCCGTTCCCATCCCCATCTTGCTTCGGACTTCAATCTTGCCTTTATGGGCGTTAATAATCTGGTGAGAGATTGCGAGCCCGAGACCGATGCCACCGGTAGCGTCTTTTGTTGTAAAATATGCGTCGTAAATCTGTTCCTGAACCTCTTCAGGAATGCCGATGCCTGTATCTCGAATTTCGAGGACGACCTGCTGGGACGTTTTATCTACCGTCTCCAACACGGTGGTCACATAAATACTGCCGCCCTTCGGCATTGCTTGGATGCTATTTTGCACAAGATTAAAGAGCGTCTGTCGCATTAGACCCGGATCTAATGAAATATCAGGCAAGGTTTCATCATAGCTTCTGATTACCTGAACTTTTGCTTCTTCAGCAATGAGTGTGAACTCAGATAACACACGATCCATGAGTGTATTGAGATTTACCGGTTCCACATTTAATTTTCTGGGACGGTTCAGGGTAAGAAACTGCTCTGAAGTATGCTTGAGTTCGGTTATTTTTTCATCTACAATATCCAAAAGTTCTTTTGCTTCTTCAATATCTTCAGATTTAACTTCGGATTGCGAAAAAACAGACTTCAGATGTTGCGCCGTCATACCAATTGAGTTGAGTGGATTCCGAATTTCGTGAGCCACACCAGCGGCGAATTGTCCCAAGGCAGCAATCCGCCTCGAATGGGAATCCCGTAGCTGCCAGAGCATCCTTGCGAGGTTATATGTTGCTCGCCCAATTTCATCTGACGAATAATCCTCTTGCGTTGATAAATCCCCGCGCTCCGCGCTCTGAATAATCCGCGTCATGCGTTCCAGCGGTCTCATAATGAGATGATTCGTTGTCAAATCAATCAGAATTACGAGCAGGGCACCGACAATAACAATCATTATGGCGTGCATCAGTAATGAATATCGAATCGACCTACCAATATAAGGAACATCAAAAAGCACTTGTATGTAGCCGGTTAATGATCTCTGAATCCATAAGTTCTCATCATCCCTCCATAAATTATAAAGCTCGCCTTTCTCCTGATCTGTAACTCGCCAGCGTCTGCCTTTCTCCTCAGGGACGACAGGTTCGTCTGGTACATAGATGTCTTCACCAAAGACTCTCCACCAAACATCATACCAAACATCATAGGGCAATGTTCCTGCATCAAGCATTGACTCGTAAGGGACACTACTCGGTTCCAACTCAATCGGCTTTGGCGGGGTCAAAACAACAGTGTATTTAATGACCATAGCCGTTGCGTTTTGTCCTTCAACAGTCCGTATCGTTGCCCCTTTCGACTCAATTTGCGCAAGATCCGCTGTATCCAGATTTATGTCAACGGCATCTTCACGGGTAATCAGACTCGAACGAACACGGGTATCATTTAAGGATATGTGGACATTTAGCACATCTCGCATATCTGGATGTTCCCGCTTCAGTCTATTGAGTATTCGATCCAATTGCTGTGCATCAAACCGCTTTGTTGTCTCAATTTCTCTGATAACAGCATCAAGAATTGTATTTTCAACGATTTTCTTCAGTTCCGCCCCGCGTTCTGCCCCTAAGGCGTGAAGCGCGTACATCTCATTGCGGACCCGGGCACTATCGAAAAAATAAAACGCCACGAGGATTGCTATTACACAGAGATTGATAACAAGTGAATATTTCCATTGGAGTCTCATTTTAACCCATCACTCGTTGCACCGCTTTTTTCCACTGCGCGAGTTTCAGATTGCGTTGGTCAGCGTTAATCTGTGGTGAAAAGACGCTAACTTTAAGGGCATTGCTTTCAAGGTTTGCTTGCTTAGATTGGTAGGTCTCCAGTTCTTCAATATTGTTCCATACACCCGTTGTAATCCCAGCGAGGTAGGCAGCCCCCAGTCCTGTGGATTCTATTTGCGCCGGTCGTTCTACGTCTATTCCGAGAATATCGGCTTGGAACTGCATGAGAAAGTTGTTCGCGGTCGCACCGCCATCTACGCGTAATCGGTTAATCGCCACGTCTGTCTCATCGAGCATCGCGGTAACGACATCCGCCGATTGATAAGCAATCGACTCTAAAGTGGCACGGACAATCTGCTCACGCGTACTGCCTCGCGTTAAGCCGAGAATAGCACCCCGCGCTTCCGGGTCCCAATACGGCGCGCCAAGCCCTGTAAAGGCAGGCACGACGAAAACACCGCCTGAATCGGGTATACGCCTTGCGATTTCCTCGGTTTCCTGCGCGCTATTGATAACCTCAATACCGTCTCGGAGCCATTGGACAGCAGCACCCGCAACAAAGACACTCCCTTCCAAGGCATAAACCGGATTCTCATCCAAACTACAAGCGAGCGTCGTCAACAGTCCTGTCTCCGTTTCAACTTTTTCATCCCCCGTATTCAGCATGAGAAAACACCCAGTGCCATAAGTGTTTTTCGCCATGCCGGGGTTTGTGCACAATTGACCGAAAAGTGCTGCCTGCTGGTCGCCAGCGATGCCGGCAATGGGAATGCCGTCTAAGGATACATTTTTACCGAAGGTTTCAAGCCAAAAATTGCGATAGAAACTCGCTGTGCCGAAATTACTGGCAGACGGACAGACTTCGGGCAACACGGACCTTGGAACGTTGAACATTTCCAAAAGCGTTTCGTCCCATGAAAGTGTGTTGATATTAAAAAGCAGCGTGCGCGATGCGTTTGTATAATCAGTTTTATGGACTGCTTTATCTGTTAGCTGCCACAGAAGCCAAGTGTCCACCGTCCCGAATGCGAGTTCACCCTGTTCCGCACGTTCTCGAGCACCGCTGACGTGATCCAGAATCCATGCTATTTTTGTGCCAGAAAAGTAGGCATCAAGTACAAGACCGGTTTTCGCTTTTATCTCTTCAGCAACCCCTCGCTTCTCAAGAGAAGCACACATATCAGCAGTGCGCCGACACTGCCATACAATCGCTGGATGGATCGGTTTTCCTGTTTGTTTGTCCCAAACGAGTGTGGTTTCGCGCTGGTTTGCAATCCCAATAGCAACAATGTTCAATGGACGGTCATCAAAAAGTGCGTCTATTGCTTGTAGTGTCGCGTCCCAAATTTCCTCTGGATCGTGTTCTACCCAACCCGGTTTGGGGTAGTATTGCGTGAATTCTTGATAGCCTCGTGCGATAATGTTGCCCTCTACATCAACAAGGAGGGCAGTCGTACCCGTTGTCCCCTGGTCGATTGCGAGAATGCAAGCGGTGTTTGACATGCTATGCGTCCAGCTCCTAAACTGTTTTTTTAACAATAATAACACGGCATGAGAAAAAGGGCAAGTCAAAAGCAAGGTAACAAGGGTAACATCCATAGATTTTCGTCAATTCCAGTTGACATCGAATCCATCATTGGGTATAATAGATAATACTATGTTTTTAATGGATTCGTAGGATGCCCAATACTTTACACTACATAGAACCACCCTTTTTGCCCAGAGTATCAGTAAAAAAACTACACATCCTCCCACCAACCAGAAACCTCAATTGGGAGATTGAAACAGCGAAAAGGCGAATTAGATAGATTTACTATCCAACCAACTTACAAGAGAGATTATTGTCGTGAACACAAACAGATTTTCAATAGTTCAGAGAGGAGTAAATGTTGTGAAAAAGGCTTTGCTTTGTGCGCTCATAGTGTTTTGCTTGGCTGTGCCTCACAGTTATTCGCAGATTCAGTGGGATGCTGAAAAGTTTATGCCGTTGTCCGAGGTGAAACCGGGCATGAAAGTGACAGGTTACACGGTATTTTTCGGAACAACGGTGGAAGAATTTGAATGTAAAGTTGTCAGTATCGAATACAACTTTTATCCGGGTTGGCACGTTGTTTGGGTTGAAGGGTTGAGTGATAACTTCAAGTACACCGGTGTCGCAGGCGGCATGAGCGGTAGCCCGATGTATATTGACGGACGCCTCATGGGTGCCCTTGCACTTGGGTACTTCAACCAGAGAGAACACTCTAATATTTTTGGCGTTACTGCCTTTGAATCAATGGTCAAAGTTGCAGAGCGCGGTATGAAACCCAACCTAAACTACGAAGGCACCCAACTTTTCAACCTCAGTTCAACAGCTGCCTCACAAGACTACGGTCTGGATATGGGACCTTCTCTTTTTGCTGATAGTAAAATTGCACAACCTCCATCGATTTTTGATGAAAGATTACGTAGCAATATTACCGATTCCCATTCCCAAGCGAGACCGAGACAGTTATCAATACCCATCACGCTTCCACCGCTCAACTCGGAAGCACTGCGGTTTGTCCAACCGCTCTTTGACGCGTTTAACTTTACACCTGTGCAAGCAGCAGGAACGGGAAGTCCGATTAAGGAATCACCCGTTGAGGCAGGACAGATCGTCGGAACGGAGATAGTCCGTGGAGATGTTTCGTTCTTTGGTTATGGGACGATCACCTATGTAGATGGAAACGAGTTACTCGCTTATGGGCACCCAAACTTCGGGGAAGGCAACGTCAATCTGCCCCTGTCGGGTGGATACGTGCACTTCATTTTTCCAAGCAGTTCACGCTCTTTCAAGGTGGCATCTCCAACGCAACCTATCGGCACCTTAGTGCAAGATCGAGAACCAGCCATCGCCGGGATTATCGGTAAACATCCAAGCTACATTCCTGTAAATGTCAACCTACAAACGACCGATGGAAAACTGCATGAGAAGTCTTATGAGGTGATTCGACATCGCAGTTTCTCCCCAATTTATACAGGAGTCGCCGCATCCTATATAGTAGACGCACTTGAATTTTATCGCAATGATCACACACTTAATCTGGACGCAACTATTACCTTGAAAGAAAGTCCTGAACTGAAGGCGCGTGAATTGGTTTATAAGAACACCTATTCTTCGAGTAGTTCACCAGGGGCTGGGGTCATGCTGACACTCATGTTGCCAATGTTACAACTCGGCAGTAACCCTTATACGAAAGTCCAAGTTGAGAACGTCACCCTTGATCTGAAGATAGGAGATAAACGACGCACGGCGCGGATTCAGAGCCTCCGAATGGATAAACTTCGCTACCGCCCTGGAGACACCGTTGCGGTAGAAATAACTTTGCAACCCTATCTCGAAGCACCGCTAACACAGACCGGGACGATCACAATTCCTAAGGACGCACCAGAAGGGCTTGTCACGCTCCTCGCCGGCAATGCGAACTTTCACGAGTCTTGGCAGCGTTCTCGCGCCCCGCTTAATTTCCGCCACAAAAATATCAACCAACTCATCAATCTGCTGCAACGCGGTGAACGGAACTCCGATATTATCATGGAGCTCTTTGTGCCAGAACCGGGACTCACGGTTCAAGGGGAAGAATTCGAGAACCTACCGCCTTCAGTTATGTCTGTGATGAACACCGCAAAGCAGGCTGGCGATAGCGGATACACTTCGGCGACAACCCTACAGATTGACAGGGTCGCCACAGATTACGTTATCTCTGGCAGCGGCATCATTCGATTGGTTGTTGACAGAAACGCTGAATAAAGCTAAATACATTATATACGAGAACTTAAATTTGGCGGCTTGCAACATCACTTTTCAAGTTTCGCCTAAATAACCCTACAGGAGGGTATTTTCAATGCGCCGTGTCATCTCCTTTTGGAGTCTTATTTTAACCGTTTTTATGCTCACAAATGTCGCACTCGCCGTCAAGACTTCGTTGTGGGAACAGCAAAATCACGCCGATTTTGAGGCAGGCAAACCTAAAGATCTTTCACTCACAAGTACTGGCGACGTTATGTTGTCTCCTAAAATTGAAGCCTTTACAAAACTGAAAGAGACTCAGGTGTGGGCACTTGTTGAGGATTTAGCAGGAAACCTCTATGTTGGCACTGGTAACGAAGGAAAAATCTATAAAATTAACGCCGATGGAGATACTGCTGAACTTTACTATAACTCACCCGAAGTTACAATTTACAGCCTTGCCATTGGACCCGACGATGTTCTCTATGCGGGTACAGGACCGGATGGGTTGATTTACAAAATCACTGACGCTACAACGCCGCCACAGACGATTCTCAATGAAGGTGATAAATACGTATGGTCGTTGCAATTTGACGATGCGGGCAATCTCTATGCTGCAACAGGCACGGATGGTAAAATCTATAAAATCACACCAGAAGGTGAATCCAGCGTCCTCTTTGATGCCGAAGAGAAAAACATTATGACGTTACTGGCAGCAGAAAACGGGTTTTACGCTGGAAGTAGCGAAAATGGCATCATCTATCATGTCATGAACGACGGCACAGCAAAAGTTATCTATCAAGCGGACGAAAAAGAGGTTCGCGCCCTCAAAATGGATAGCCAAGGGAATCTCTATGCCGCAGTCGTTACCTCGGCACCTGCCGAACCTTCAAGAGGTCGCCGAAGCGCAAATGGGCCACCCACACCGAGCGGTCCACCACCCCCTGGTGGTGGCGCACCTCAAGAAAATAAATCCAACATCTACAAAATTCGTCCAGACGGCACTATCTCGCCAATTTGGAATTCGCCGGAACCGCTCATCTTGGCGATTGTCCTTGAAAGCGACACCCAAATCCTCGTAGGGACCGGAGATGATGGGAAACTCTACCGCATCAACCCGATGACTGGAGATCACGTTGAAGTTGGAAAATGTTCAGCGAACCAAGTCATCGCGATACACCAAAAAGAGGTAGAAGGAAATACACGAACACTGCTTGCCACGGGAAACCCGGGGCGACTTTTTACGCTCACAACGACCTATGGCGAAGAAGGAACGCTTGAGTCAACAGTTCACGATGCCCAAAGCCTGTCGCGCTGGGGTAAACTCTCATGGGAAGCCGAAATATCAGAGGGAACGGCTATCTCCTTCTCAACCCGTACCGGTAATACCAAAAAGCCGGATGATACATGGAACGAGTGGTCAGATGAACTCACAACCGCAGAAGGTTCTCAAATTCCGAACACCGACGCACAGTACATCCAATGGCGCGCCAAGATTACCACCAGTGATACCGCGCAAACTCCCATCTTGAAGAAGGTAACGCTTGCCTCTGTGCAGACTAACGTCGAACCGAGGTTTACCAGCATTGAGATAGATGATGGCAGTGGCAGTGGTAACAGGGAACAAGGACGCCGCCCTTCCGGCGGATTAGCACCACCGAGCGCGCGAGGCGGCAGTAGTGGTGGATCCAGCGGTGGAAACAGTACCCCGTCTAAAAACTGGAAAATTAGTTGGAAAGTGGAAGACGCAAACGATGACACTTTGCAGTATACTGTCTACTACAAAGCAGTTACTGAAAGCAACTGGCGGCTTCTGAAAAAAGAACTGTCCAAGGCAGAACATGAATGGGATATCACCACTGTCGGAGATGGACGCTATACAGTGAAAGTTGTCGCAACTGACAAACTTAGCAACCCAGTTGGCTGGGCAAAATCTGTTAAAAAGGTTAGCACGCCGTTTGACATAGATAACACCCAACCTTCTATCGGGGAAATTCAGGTCACCGCGAACGGCAACGGCACTTACCAAGTTGCTTGTGATGTCACGGATATGAGCACCCCGATTGAAAAAGCGGTTTATAAGATTGACAACGATGAACACTGGAAAGCAATCTTCCCAGAGGATGGTATCTTTGACTCCAAGCAGGAGAAACTTCTATTGGAAACCGGTGAACTCTCTGAAGGGGCACATACGATCACCATTCAGGTAACAGATAGGGCACAAAACATGGCAGTGCGCCGCGGCAGTTTCTAACAGGTTTAAGTAAATCATAGGGCGGGTTTGAAACCCGTCCTATTTTTTTTCTTTCACGCTGTCACCGCTGCAATTGACGCATAAACGATGTCCAACAGCGCATCTAACGCTGAAATCGACATCTGCAGCGGCGGCATCAAGACAATCGTATTGACAAGCGGACGGAGTATTGCGCCACGAGTGAGAGCCTCTTTACAAACCCGGATACCTACCTTCTCCGCAAAGGGATAAGGTGTATTGGTATCTGGGTTTTTCATTAACGCTACACCTGCTGCAAGTCCGCACACACGTACATCACCGACATGCGTAAGTCTGTAAAATTCTTGGAGCCGATTGTTGAAGTGCTTAATAGTAGGTTGGAGTCGGGAAAGCAGGTCTTCGCGCTCGAAAATAGCGATATTTTCTAACGCGACAGCACATGCTAAGGGATTGCCAGTGAAGGTATGTCCGTGGAAAAAGGTTTTGAGGTCTCTATATTCGCCGAGGAAGGCGTTATAGATTTCATCCGTGGCTAACGTCGCAGCGAGAGGGAGGTAACCCGCTGCGAGCCCTTTTGCTGTGCATAAGAGGTCAGGTGTAACGGCTTCGTGTTCACATGCCCACATTTTACCTGTCCGCCCAAATCCGGTCATCACTTCATCAACGATGAGAAGTGTCTTCGACCGTTTCGCCAATACAGAGAGTTCTTTCAAAAACCCTCTCGGTGAGAGAAGCATACCACCCGCGCCCTGAATTAAGGGCTCCAAAATGATACCCGCAATTTGCCCGCTATGCTCAGTGAGGACATTTTCCACCGCATTGAGCCATTGCGTTTTAATCGCCGAGTCATTGGTATTGCCGGAACGATAGGTTTCAGGAGCAAATACACGGATCCCTTTGAAAAGGAGGGAATCAAAGGTCGTGTGAAAACTATCAATACCGCCGATACTCATAGCCCCTATCGTATCGCCGTGGTATGCTTTATCAAAATGAACAAACAGTTTCCGTTGCGGTTCACCCTTGTGCTGCCAGTACTGATACGCCATCTTTAAGGCAATTTCGACGGCGGTTGAACCGTTATCGGAATAAAATACCTTATTGAGTCCTACCGGCGTGAGTTCTACTAATTTTTTTGCGAGTTCAATCGCGGGAATGTTGCTATAACCGAGCAACGTGCTATGAGCAACCTTATCCACCTGTGTTTTGAGTGCAATGTTCAACTCAGGATGATTGTGTCCATGGACGTTCGTCCACATAGAAGCCACACCATCAATATACCGATTTCCATCAACATCAATGAGATAGCACCCTTCACCGCGCGCAATAATGACCGGTTCCTCTGTCAACCAATCCTGCATTTGTGTAAATGGGTGCCAGAGATAACGCTTATCCCAAGCGGCAAGCGTCTCTTTATCAACCATAGTCTCTAATCGGTTTCACTACCCCTTGAGCTTGGCGTAATGGATGGTCGGCTCAAGTCCGAGCGCGTCACAACTGCCATTTTTGGCAACAACAATCGTTAGTACTTTATCCCGATAAATCGCTTGAAAATCCTCCGGTTGTCCTGTGAGCGGTAGGATATTCGTGAAGCCGTTTGGGAACGAACTTGCGCGCCCTAATATGGGAGCGAATCTCGGATCATCCAACTGAGTCTGAACAGTTAAAACACTTTCAGGGGCAGGGGTTTCACCAGGCACATAAGGTGAACTGAGATTAATTTCATAAGTGTAGTCAGGCATGCGATCCGGCAGATTGTACGTCTCTTTACTAACGGAATTAGGTACCCATCTGGGAAACTCAATTTCAACTTCATAGTGGTTCGCTTTTTCTGTGATGCGATTCAACATACCGTAGCGTCTGTAGCGTTCTCGCACGTCATCGGAATAGACAGCACCACCGGTATCCACGGATCCAGGTACCGTTGTCCGCGCCTGTGTAGGTGTAACAACGAGAGCAGCGCGCAAACCCATCAGCACAGGTGTAGCCACCAATGAGAGGAACCAACCGTAGAACGCCGCGCCATAGCGGGGTTGCTCGACTGTTGAATTGAATTCGTCTTTAAACCGATAAACACCTTCCACGATTGCAATCACGATTCCCAAGAAGATCATCAAATTACCTTCACTGGTGAACAGGCTCGCACTTTCTCCTCTTACACCGATTAAGAAAAGGACAAGCGGATAGAGCGTTATATTGATGAGCGCATTGATACCGGTTGATACCGCTGAACTAAAGACGATCGCGTTCCCTGCCATCTCTTCAAGCCGTGTTTTAAAACCCGCTGAAAAGGCACCGAGCAGTGGCTGTAAAAGCATTACCAAGAGATTAAAAGGGGCACGAAGCCTTGACTCCGGAACCTCCGGCACTTGTGCGAATTCTTCGGGGATGCCCTGTTCCTTTCCTCTCCCAGTCGCTCCTGCTTCACCGTCTGCGGTGTCCGCAGTTTCGGGTTTAACAAATGTCTCGAAAAATTTACTGTTTATCTCAGTATACGGTTGCCACTCGGCTGGCACATCACTTTCCATGAAGATGGCATCAACAGGACATGCAGGTTCACACGCAGCGCAGTCAATACATTCATCCGGATTGATATAAAGCTGCGTTTCGCCATCTGTGGTATGTATACAATCAACCGGGCATACGTCAACACATGCAGTATCCATCACGTCAACGCACGGTTCACAAATTACGTAAGCCATTCTTCCCTCCTTTTTGTAGATATGTCGGTATTAAGTATATCACAATTCATTGTAGATGGCAAACAATTTGCTATCTTCACGAGTTGACAAACAAGGTGATCGTCCCTAAAATAAAAAAAGAACATATTCCACAAACGCAATAATCTTGTATAGAAAGATAAAAATTTAATAACAACCCTACGGAAAGCAAACAAAATGTTCAAAATAGCACCAGAAGATTTCATTGTTGAAGAACTTCCGCTTTATGACCCCTCGCGTGAAGGGACACACACCCTCTTCGCCATTCAAAAACGGAACATGAGTACATTAGAGGCAATCAACCGCATCGCGCGAGAGCTACACGTACCTTCGCGAGATTTCGGTTACGCTGGATTGAAAGATAAGAATGCGGTCACGACCCAGACATTATCTGTGGAAGGAGTCCCACCAGAACGGGTTTTGAAGATTGAGCAGCCTGCTATTGAAGTTTTATGGGCAGAACGGCACAGACATAAATTGAGAGTCGGACACCTGCGTGGCAATCGTTTTCAGATTACAGTCCGCGATTTAGCACAAGACCATCTCTCAGCAATTAAAACGGTCATGGAACGACTCGCGACTGGGGGTGCGCCAAATCGGTTCGGCGCGCAGAGATTTGGAAACAAAAACGATTCACATCTGATTGGCAAAGCACTCATAAAATCGGAATGGGAAACGGTTGTTCGTTACATGCTCACAGATGATACACCACAGGTTAACGGTGTCGCCCGACGCATGCGACGGGAATTAGCGAGGAAATCTGCCGAGAAAGCAGTAATATGCATTCCGCATCGACTTCGGAAACTATTTATGTCGGCGTATCAGGCGTATCTGTTCAACCGCCTACTGGAGAAACGCTCACCGCATTTAGGGAAACTCCTTGATGGCGATCTTGCGGTAAAACACGACAATGGCGCGTTCTTTCTCGTTACAGACGCAAACACTGAACAGCGGCGTGCGGACGCCCTTGAAATCAGTCCGTCAGGACCGATCTTCGGATATAAGATGCGCCTACCAGCTGACGATGTGTTAGCACTGGAGACCTCAATTCTTGTCGATGAAGGAATCCGTTTTGAAGCATTTCGCAAGGTCATGGGTATCCGGTTACCGGGTACACGCCGACCACTGCGGATGCAGATGCACTGCCATGAAGTTTCAAGCGTTGACAATACTGACATCCGTCTTAACTTTACACTCCCCGCAGGTGGTTATGCCACAGTGGTATTGGATGAAATACTCTCTGACTTAAAATCTTCAGGGTTTCAAGCCCACTCCGCATAGCAATTCCGCCTTAAAGACACCAAAAATAGCGAGAATCAGACAAAACTTGTTTTTTTCTTGACATATCGTGCCAAAATAGAGTAAAATTAGAATAACTTTTTTCTTGTGATGTTTATTTTTTTTCAGATGTTTATTGCGCGTTAATTCTCCACAGCGTGCCATTTTCCTTAATTTTTTTTCGATATTTTGAAACGCAATTGGGTACATCTACGTTATATCATTTAGCCTGCTATAAGGTCTTTAATAGGTAAAGGAGCAGATAATAATGGCGCGCCAAACAACTAACGACTTATCTGCTGTCGAAGATACCTATCTCGCGACGCAAGCGAAAGCGGGTAATGATGCTGCGTTTAGGCAATTGTTCGACAAGCACTATAAGTGGGTGTATAATAAAGCCCACCGGATGCTTGGGAACTACCAAGATGCGGAAGAGGTAGCCTCAGATGTGTTTATCAAGGTCTGGCAAAAACTGGGCAAATGGAACACAGAGCAGGGCAGTTTTCAAGCATGGCTAAATACGGTGGCCCGAAATACGATTATTGATGCGATACGGAAACGAGATCGGATCCGAGAACGTCCGCTCAGCGGTTTACCCGATGAGGATGAACAGCCCCTGAGTCAATACGAGGACCCGCGTCCGGGACCCGACCAAGAATTTGAAGCCGCGGAAGCACAAAGAATCTTGGAGGGTGCCCTTGAACAGGTAACGAAACCCAACCATCGTATTGCATGGATGCTGCGACACTTGGAAGGTTATAGTATTGCAGAAATCGCCCGCATTCTGAACCGGAAAGACGGCACTGTGAAAATCTGGATTTTTCGGTGTACAGAAGAATTGCGGAAAATTTTGATTGCTAAAGGTATCCAATGGATATATTAAATTGGAGGATTAACTGTTATGCGCTTTTGGAGGAAATCGCGGAGGTTTGATATCTCAGCAGATGAATTAAAAAAAGCAGAGATGTTGGAAGCCTACACGCGTTGGCTAAAAAACGAAAGGCTATCACGTAAACAGAAACGGCTTCTGAAGGAATTCAACAGTTCACCGGCGTTCCGACCATTGAAACAGTTGGTCGACTTTGCACACTATCGCTTTGAAGAGCGAGAAAATATTATGCCGCGACCTGGATCAGAAGAACGGGTGAGAGCCCGCGTGATGGCGGAAATTCGAGGGGACGCACCAGAAACCGTTTCTGCTGACGGACTGGAGCCGCAACTCGGCTATAGTCCGCACGGTATGGGTAGTGAGACCACTGAAATTATGCAGATTCACGCGTCTCTACCGAACACCGACACAATAGAGCAATGGGACACTGAGCAGCCGACCGCACCTTCAGAGGAATTGAAACGTTACGACACAATCCAAACGCTTTCCCGTTTACACATCCGATTTGAACAGAAAGATGAAGATGTGTACGTCACAGATTTAGGAAGTTCCGAGACAACTTATGTTGACGATGAACGCGTTGAGACACAGACGCGTGTTCAACCTGGGGCTACGCTAAAATGTGGAAAAGTCAGTTTTAAAGTCGTCAACATCAAATAAACAAATTAATATTCAGAGTCGCGTAGGAGAAGGATTGTGCTGTGCATTGGGGACGCACACTTCAATGCACTTCCATTCCTTATAGAGGCAGTGTACTTAAATCAGACCAGTTCGCTGGCATTATTGCATTTTCAGCAAGCTACGCTCAGCTACGGACAAGCGTGCTACGTTGAAGCCATCCAACACTACCTCGCTGGCTTGAAATTAGGAGCAGCACAGCACCACTACATCTATGCAGACCTTGCGAAAGCATACGAGATGGTCGGTCAGTGGGATAAGGCGTTGGCATGCCTTGACATCGCGCTGCGATTATGCCCGGATTCACCGACAACTCTTCGCCGGAAAGCACGTATCCTTGATGAGAAAGCGTGTTATGACACACTGATTTGTGCGGATGACTTTCGGGAACCACCGCCCCAAGAATTTCTCGAACGCTTGCAAGAGGACCCTACAACATCCCCTCAATGGGTCGTAAATTCTGAATTTTTCGATCTCACCTGTCATTCACCAATGAAACCCCAGACGGTGTGGAATATCTACCGTCTCATCCATCAAACCCGGGCAGAAATCGGCGAGATGTTGGGGGGCTACCCCATCGCCCAAGTCCCCATCTCAATTACAAACACAAACGGTATGACAGTGTCAGAACGTTCTCTCCCGAAATGGGCGAGCGGGTATTATGACGGCGGCATTCACTTGGCATACTGTGCGGCTGGTGAACCTGTACTGAGTATCCTATATGCGCTCCTCCGACACGAGTGGGTCCATCTGTTAGTGCATCACTTGACGCAAGGACACTGCCCGATGTGGCTTAACGAAGGACTTGCACAAAACCTCGCACGTCCAATGTTCCAATCTGAACGATTTGCATTAGAACACGCGACCGAGAAAAAGGGGCTTCTCTCTTTCTCTACCTTAAGCGAATCGTTTAGCGAACTGCCTACGAAATCCCGGAAATTAGCCTATATCCAATCCGCAGCGATAGCTGATTTTCTCATTCAGCAATTCGGTTTCCCAAAAATTCGCGAACTCCTCTATGAACTCAGGAACGGCATTCAGACAAAAGACGCAGTCGAAAAGGTGTTTGAGCGAACTCTGGCAGAAATACCGTTAGCAGGTGCGTGCTGAGGAATAACTTCCAAACTTCCCATACCACAACATACAAACGATGACGAAATTAGATATAGGTATCCTTATTCTTGTCGCATTAGCCGGATTGAGTTGTTACCGTGCAGGTTTTACTCGAAGTGTTTGGGGGATATTCGCCCTCGGGACAGGTTTCGCGACTGCCTGTCAATTTTGGCCCTCCCTCGCAAGATTCATTCAAAAATTCATAGAAAATCCGACCTTCGCGAAATGGGGGAGCATTGTTGCTCTGATTATCATTACCTCTATTATAGTTGACACGCTCTTTGAACGCATCCAGCGAATTATTGAGAAGGGAGTTTTGGGTTGGTTAAACCGTCTGCTCGGTCTCTGCTTCGGTATTGCTTCAGGCGGACTTTTAATCGCCTTCGCGCTCATTCTTCTCAATACCTATGCGGGTGACGGTTTCAAAAAGGAAATTGCGAACTCTCGTTTTGCTCCACAACTCCTTGATGTTGGTAATCGCGTTTGGGCAGTTAGTAAACAGCATGTACAAAAACAGCTCGATTCCAAATGAAAATTTTCCTTTCCGTTTCCGCTTTAATTTTCCTATGCGTCCTGCCAATGCGTGCCTCAGCATCGGCGTTCGACTTTGCAGATTCGCTTTTCCAAGAAGGCGACTACCTAAACGCCGCACATGAGTATAAACGGATCCTCTTTCTACACCCCGATACCACACATATCGACTTTATAGCCTTCCGTGTTGCCGCATCATATCAGAATGCTGGACAATTGGAGAAGGCAATTCGCGCCTATCAGTTTCTGATTGACACCTACCCGGACAGTCCACTTGTTGAACGTTCCACAAACAACATTGCTCAATGCCATATCCTCTTAGGTGATAAAGAACGTGGGATTGCTTCACTCGAAAATTTTCTTGCCAAACACAAGAGCAGCGATTTAGCACCGCTCGCGCACTTTACAATCGGAATGCTCCATATAGATAGAAAAGAATGGGCAGCGGCAAGTGGGATATGGAACGATGTCTTTTTAACCTATCCAGAAAGTCGTTTTGCTGAAGTAAGTGCAAAGTTAGCAGGTATCGTAGAAAACGTTGATGTTCTGCCCCGTCGTTCTCCGACAGTTGCGGGTGTACTCTCAGCGTTGGTGCCGGGAAGTGGACAGGTTTACAGTGGGAGGCGTGTAGATGGGTTCTATACCTTTATGAGTGTGGCAGTGTTAGGCAGCGCGAGCGTCTATTATGCCAGAAAAGAACGCTATGAAGTCGCTATCCCCGTAGCAGCCCTCGGTTTACTCCTTTACGGAAATAACATCTATCAGGGTATCCAAGCAGCAGAGACATTCAATCTGCAGCACGAAGAACGTTTTCGGAATCAAATCCAACAGGAAATCAGAGACTCGGGATTATTTGGGGCAATATCAATGCCAAAAGACAACGTTAAACTCACAGTGTGGCACGCCAGGTTCTGACATGTCAACAGCGTCTTGTTTACTCTCACTCATAGTCTTCACAATTAGTGGAGCCTCTTACGCGGAAAGTCAGCAGTATCGTTATGCAGAGCAGCTTTTTGAATCAGGCGATTATCAAGCGGCAAGACGTGCGTATAAACGGTTCCTGTTTGATCAGCCAGACACTCAACTCAGAGACGTAGCGGACTATCGGATTGCCGAGAGTTATTACCATCAAAACCTTCCTGAACTCGCTGAACGCCGCTTTCGAGAATTTTCAGCCACTCACCCGAATTCGCCGCTGCGGTTTCGGAGTCAGTTGATGCTTGGGCAGCTCCATTTCGATGCAGAGAAATACGCACTCGCACGAACAATGCTCTTTGAACTCCTGAACAGAAGTAAAGATGTAGAAGTCATAGCAGCAGCACACTATTTGCGGGGGTGGTGCTACGTTCACACGTCCGATTGGAACAAGGCAATCACGGAATTTCGCCGCGCGGACGCGTCTGAGAACAATCGCCCTGAAAGAAAAAAAGCGCGTCAATTAGCAGACACCGTTCTCAATGAAACACCACTATCCCTGAAATCACCCGAAATGGCAGGATGGCTCTCTACAATTATTCCCGGAAGTGGTCAGTTGTATGTAGGGAGCGTCAAAGAGGGAATCTTCGCAGCGGCAGTGACAGGCACATTCATCTATCTCGCGGCAGATGCCGTTCGTGAACGGCGATATGTCGATTGTGCAGGTATCTCTTTGGTTGGATGGCACTTCTACTGGGGCAACCGAACCGACGCTCGGCGACTTGCCTCCGAATATAACGAACAACGCGAACAGGAATTCATTGAAATCTTAAAACGTCAGGCTGACGGAGTTTTGCCGTAACCTCATCAAACAGCATCTGCTCAGACCGTTTACCACACCGCTTGTTTGAGGAATTCCAGTGCCATCAAGGTATGTCCCTCGGCATTCGGATGAACGCCGTCTTGGGTTGTCCAGAGCGCGCCGGGACGGGCAGCAACAGCAAGATCAAAAGCAGCATTCGTGGGGATCAACCGCGCCCCAAATTCCTCAGCAAGCCTGTGAATGCTCTCGTTGTAAGCATCTACAGCCAACGGACGTGGCATGTCAACATCTTCTTCAATATAGAAAATTTCAAATAGAAAGAGCGAGGCATTTAATTCGTTTTTTGCGCGTGTGAGAATCCGACGGTAGCAAGCCTCCCAAATAGGCAGATAGTCTTCCGTAGAAATACCCTCTCCATGCTGCCGACTGGCGTTGTTGATACCGATTTTCACCGAAAGCCAATCAGGTTCCTCCGCAATCACATCAGCATCCCATCGACGCTCTAAACCTTCAACAATATCACCACCAATGCCTTTATTGACATAAGTGATGAGACGTTCCGGGTATTTCGCGGTGATGAGTTCCGTTACTTTGCGGACATAGCCGTGTCCCAGCGGTGCGTGTGCGTCTCGTCGACCACAATCTGTAATACTATCCCCAATAAAAAGTACTTTATCTCCAGATTGGAATAACAAATTATTCACAAAGTGTCTCCTTATGTGCTATACTAAATTAGCAATCAGCAATCAGCAATCAGTAACAAGAGGCTGCTGTTATAACGAAAACCTCTTTACTGAAAGCCGAAAGCGAAGTGACCTGACTGCTGACCGCTATCTATAATCTATCACATCTTGGGTAGTATGCCAAATGAAAAATATCGGTGTTCTTCACGTTATCACAGATACGACGCTGCAATCGCGGTTCACACACGTTGAACTAGCGGAATTAGCAATTCAAGGCGGTGCCGATACAGTACAATTTCGGCAAAAACAGGGAACGACCCGTGAATTGGTAGCAACAGCACAAGCGATGCAGAAGGTATGCGAGACGCACAAAGTCCCGTTGATTGTCAATGATAGAGCAGATATCGCGCTGGCTATCGGTGCAGCAGGTGCACATTTTGGACAAGACGATATGCATGTCTCTATCGGGAGACGGATTTTACCCACGAAAGCCATCATCGGGGCATCTGCCCGAACCGAAGAGAAGATTCTCGAAGCGATTACGGAAGGTGCTGATTACATCGGGTTCGGTCCTATCTACGGCACGACTTCAAAACCGGACGCGGAGACGGCTAAGGGATTAGAACGCCTCCGTCGGATGTGCGACATCGCGGCATGTCCAGTTATCGCCATTGGTGGCATCGGGGTCGAAACCGCCGGTGATGTCATTCGGACGGGGGCACACGGTATTGCTGTGATCTCCGCTGTTTGCGCGCATCCTGAACCCGATGTCGCAACACAGGCACTACTGAACGAAATTCAGGGAGCAAAATAAGTCGAAACACACGGAAATATCCATGAATGATGCAGAAAAAGTTGAACACACCTTTAAACAGTTCAGGGAACTCGATGAGACTTACAAGCCAGATCTGGATAAAATAGACGAGGCGTTTGTTCAGAAACTGTGGAATGAGCAGCGTTTCTTTGACACCAACATGCAGGCGATTGATAGACGTACGATCCGTGTGCTAAAACCGGGCATCTGGAACCATAACGAAGGACCTGATTTTATGCACGCCGAGATTGAAATTGACGGCAAACTCCAAATCGGCGATGTTGAAATCCATGTCCAATCTTCGGAGTGGTATGACCATAAGCATCACCTTAATTCCAGATACAATCGCGTTATCCTCCATGCTGTGTATTTTGACGATGACATCAACCTGCGGACGCGGCTTCAGAATGGCAAACGCATCCCAACCTTAGAATTCCTGAAATGGGTTAATGCGGACATCGGTGACCTATATAACAATGCTCAAGAGGCGGCTTCAGAAGATGGCATCTGCCGAGTTACGGGGAAACCGCTGAACATGGAGGTGCTGAAAGGCGTTTTTGAATCGTTAGGACGTGAACGCTTCTTAGAAAAAGTAGAATCAATGCGTCTGCTAAGAACGCGGCTTGAATTTGAACAACTCCTCTACGAAGGTATTATGGAAGCACTGGGGTATGCCCGCAATAACAAGGCGATGCGTGAGTTAGCGCAGCACGTTCCTTTCACAGATCTCGATGAGAAATCCGAGTTAGAGATTCAGGCTACTCTCTTCGGAGTCGCTGGACTTTTGCCATCACAACGGGAGAAACCGTTACCAATTGAGGTAACAAGTGACCCAAGCATTGTGGCATTAGAAAAATCGTGGTATGCTTCAGAATATGCTGAACTTCCGCAACGCATGACGGATGCACGTTGGAGTTTCACAAGTAGACCTGTTAATCACCCTGTCCGGCGTATCGCCGCGGTGGGTCAGTTAATTCACCGCTGCCAAGGTAGCCTCATGATGTATTTTCTACCCACGTGTGAAAAAACCATCCATCTGGAAGGCCCGCGGTCCCTGCAAAAGATCGGAAAAGAACTCCGTACGCTGTTAACACTTGAACCGACGGGCTACTGGGAAACACATTTTAGTTTCGGAATAAACAACCCTCGGAAAGAAGCCTTGATTGGAAATGCGAGAGCGGTAGATATTATTGTCAACAAGATACTACCGGTTATTTATATTTGGGCAGTTGAAGCAGAAAGTCAGAAACTCCAAGACGCAATATTAAGACTCTATAGTGCCTCTCCGAAGTCAACCGGAAATAAGATTATCAGTCAAATTAATGAACAGATTTTCACGGAAACGCAGCAGCTGCGTCACTTAAAACCGACAGCAAAAATTGAGCAAGGGGTTATTCGTCTTTACAAGAACTACTGTGCTGATTGGCTCTGCGACCTCTGCCCTATTTTGGAACACGGTGCGGTTCTATCGGAGGACAGTTAGTATGGATTCACACGTTACACCCTTGACAGATGAATCCTATTGGACAACGCTCTGGGATGGGCAACAGCATAAAGTACGGCACCTGCGCTGGGCTTATGTGGCGAATCGACAACTCGCTGAATTGTTTCACCGTGCGCTTGCGGGTTTTAAAGAACCGACCCTGATTGAGTTGGGCTGCGCCGATTCATTGTGGCTTCCGTATCTTGCCCGCAACTATGAAAGCACTTGCTATGGGGTTGACTTTTCAGAATTGGGGTGTCAACTCGCCGAACGCAACCTTGCGCTTGCAGGAGCGAAAGGCACAATCATCTGCGAAGATCTGTTTGATTTTGCCAAAGAGCAGCAGACAGTATTTGATTTTGTTTACTCAATGGGGTTAATAGAACATTTCAGCACACCGAAAGCAATTTTGGAAGAGATGTACAATCTTCTGAAACCGGGTGGCACAATGCTTACAATAACGCCGAATTTGCGTGGCATGTATACACCCATAGCCCGCGTTGCGAGTCCGAAACTCCTTGCAACCCACAAAGTAATTCCACCGGTGGGTCTTGCTGCGGTATTACAAGACACTGGATTTCACGTCACTGAGTATGGATATACGGGTGGTCCTTTGAAGTTGAGTGTTGTCGATTATTCACCCTGGCGAGCAGTTATTGGTAAATGGGGTCACGAAGTGCTTTGTAAATGTGTTAACTTAACAGATATTGTTATTGGAAATCTATTGGCGGTGATTCGCGTGCCGAATCAGCAGTTGACATCACCTTATGTGTATGCCCTCTGTACAAAACCAAATAGTACGTGATTCAAGAACACGTTTTGTTTTTTGAGGGTGTTGCCTAAGTCAACGGTACCCACAACCTGAAGGTTGGGGCTTGTGCTTCGTAGACAGTGCGGTGTTCCCGAAGGTCTACCGTCTTATTCCGTCTCCACAATAGCAGCCGAGCCTGCTATGTGACCCCGAAGGGTCAACCTATTTGACTTTGACATGTGATTTTCAACGGGTGCGGATTTTACCCCTGCGACCCTATACATGCAACGGATACCGTGAAAGGCTTTGTCAATATAGAGGCGTGTGAGGCTTTTACGTGATTGGACTCATTGACGAGCGTTCCGACGACACATCAATCACAACCTATGCCGAACACTATGAAGTGAGACGTATTACTGTGAATAAGGTTTATTTTTCTGTCAGGTTTTTCGCCGTCTACATCCCCTACCTAAAGGCAGGGGGTTTAACGGGAATATGCTAAAGGAGATTAACTTATGTTCCTCCGTTTGTTTGCATGGCTCTGTATTTTGAATCTCGTTTTGAGCGTAACGGCTGTAAAAGCCGCTCAAATTGCCCTTGTTGATTTTGCTGACCAATGGACACAGGTTGACGCGTTGCGTCAGACACTGGATGAATTCAAAGTTGAGTACGATGATTTGACAAAGTCGATCGAAGGTGGGAATTTACCTTTCAAAGCGGAAAATAGAACTTTCTTAATCGGTAGTATGGTGACCAACAATGCTGAACTTCACCAAAGCCTCGACAAGAATGCAAAAACGATTCAGGATTTCGTCGAAAATGGGGGTGTCGTCTGGGAACCGACCCAAGCTGATCAGAACGAAGCAAATGTGGATTGGCTGCCGCCTGGACTGAGTTGTGTTCGGACTGACGCGGACCTTCCAGACGTTAAAATACTGGCAGCGGACCATCCGCTGTTTAACGCACCAAATCGTATAACTGAGAAAACATTTGAAGGCTGGGGACATCAAGGCTGGCCTACTGTTTGGGAAGTCATCGGTTCTCAAAAGGGATTTGACGTGTTGATGGAAAGTGGGGGACGACCTGCCATTATGGAAGCAGAATTCGGACAAGGTAAATTCTTAATGATGGCAATTGCGCCTGATAAATACCATATCGCAGGCAACGATGCCAACACGAAAGACATGGCAAAGCTTTTCATGGAGAATTTGCTGTTCCATGTTGAAGAATTTGCCGCTGTTGAAGCAGGTGGTAAGGTAACAACGACATGGGCGAAACTAAAAATGTGATAGGAGATAAATTATGTCGTTCAACATGCGGAGGCTTTCGGGCGTGGTCGGTGCCTCGGAGCCAGCGGCGAACGAGTCGAACGCGGATCCAATCTTGCTCGCTCACCGTGGTTTGGTCCGGCACGCGCCTGAAAACACCTTGCCCGGCTTTGCGGCAGCCATCGAGTTGGGTCTGTCGCTTGAGTTGGATGTCTACCAAACAAGCGACAAACACTTGGTGGTCATCCACGACGAAGCTGTGGACCGCACGACCAATGGCACCGGTAGAGTGATTAATATGACATTGGCAGAAATCCGCAAGCTGGATGCCGGAAGTTGGTTCGATCCACGTTTCGCTGGCGAGAAGATACCGACATTGGAAGAAGTGTTTCAACTTATCCGCGAGCGTCAGCGAACGCCGGTGAGCATCGGACTGAATATGAAAGTCATCTCGCCGGGTATTGAACAGAACATCGTGCAGCTCGTCGAAAAATATGACCTGTTCGATCAGCTCTTCGCCTTCGGTCAGCCCATCGATTCGACCCGTCGCTTCAAAGAAGCCAACCCAAAGCTGCGGACTACGACGCAACACATTCGCGATATCGAGCAGTTCGACGCAGACCTACGAGATCCACTCGCTAATGACCTATGGGTAGTATTCGTTCCGGATGCGAAAGCGGTTGAACAGGCTCACCAGCTCGGTAAGCGCGTCTGGATCAGCTTGCACATCGCCGAGAATCGACCCGACACCTGGGACAAAGCCCGTGCAAGCAAAGTGGACGGCATTTGCACTGATTGGCCGCTGGAGTGCTGTCTACATTGGCGTTTCGCTGAGAAACCGAACAGTAAGAAGTAAAAGGGCAGTAGGATGCCAACCAAAGGAGGCAGAAATGTCTCTATTCGTTATAAACGCACGAAAAAAGTCGTGCTGAGCTTAGCCACTGTTTTAATTGTTGGACTGGGAATTAGAATTCCTGTGCCATTATTTGTCAAAATCCTTAACCTAAATAGGAGGAAGTCTCATGAAAATTATATTGTGTCTTTTGACGATCACGCTGCTTTATGTCTCCATGGCTAGGGCAGAGGAGACCTTCTTTTCTGCGTTAGAGAGCCAAGCGGAAGTCGAAAAAGAGGGAGCCACTGTGGATGGCGGGAGTTTTGAACCCGGTAAATACGGCAACGGTTTTGTTAGCAAGGAAGTTGGGGATGTTATTCATTTCCCCGTAGACGACCGCTTCGTCAACCTTGACGAAGGGACAGTCGAGTTGTGGATAACGATGGGATTAGATACCGGCGACGTTGCAGGTGAACTCTTTATGTTCATGACCTATAAACGTGGAACGGATGCTGTATTTCTGCAGTTTAACACAGGCGGGATCGCACAGATGCGGATTAAAAGCGCGGGGTCGTGGCATAACGCCAACAGTGCCGCACTCGACTGGAAAACGGGAGAGCATCATCACATGGCGGGAACATGGGGACCCGACGGCTTGAAACTCTATTTAGATGGCAAACTTGAAGGCGAAGCCGATTTCAAAAAGGGACCTACAGTGTTCGCGGAAACCTTTGAGATTAATAACGCCTCGCCGCCCGACCCAAGATTCCCAACGAATTGTGTCGTTGATGGACTGCGACTCTCCGATCACCAGAAGGAACCTGATGAGTTTGTAATGGACGATCCGGCAGATGTCCAACCGATCGGAAAACTCGCAACAACGTGGGCACGGATTAAGCGAGCCAAGTGATAATTACCGTTCATAACAATGGAGACTATAAAGCATGCACAAAACGGAGCGTCCACTTTTCACAGCGGGAACGGAAGGATACCATACCTTCCGTATCCCCGCGCTCGTCCGATCCAACGAAGGAACGCTGTTGGCGTTCTGTGAGGGCAGACGCACAGGCGGTGGGGATTCAGGAGATATTGATATTGTTCTGAAACGGAGTTTTGACAACGGCGAGAATTGGCAGCCGATGCAAATCGCTGTCTCCACGGGAAGTGACACGGATGGTAACCCTGCACCGGTCGTTGATCGCGATTCGGGTACAATCTGGCTCCTTTTCTGTAAGAATCTCGCTGAAGGTGCGGAAGGGAAGATTGTCGCAGGAGAAGCACCGCGAACTGTTTGGGTAACCGCCAGCAATGACGACGGCGAAACGTGGGCAGAACCGAGGGAAATCACTGCGACAACGAAAGACGAAGATTGGACGTGGTACGCGACGGGTCCCTGTCACGGGATTCAACTCGCAAACGGCAGATTGGTGATTCCGTGTGATCATGTGCTTGGAAACAACCGAGACTACTCGCAATACGGCTACTCACACCTGATTGTCAGCGATGATGGCGGTGAAACGTGGAAGATCGGTGGTAAGGCACAACCCGGGACGAATGAATCTGTTGTCGTTGAAACGGTGGATGGTGGACTCTATTTCAATTGTCGGAACTATGTCGCACCGAAACGGCGTGCCTATGCGCGAAGCAGCGACGGCGGCGATACATTCACGGCATTCGGTTACGAGGAGGATCTGGTTGAACCGATTTGTCAGGCAAGCATGGTGCGGTATACAGACAAAAATAAACACGACAAAAACCGCGTCTTGTTCTCTAATCCTGCTAGCACAAATCGTGAGCGGATGACGATTCGCATTAGTTATAATGAGTGTCAAAGTTGGAGCAGCGGCAAGGTCTTGCACGCCGGTCCTGCAGCGTATTCCGACCTCTGTATCGCCTCAGATATGGAGATCTGTTGTTTCTATGAACGTGGTGAGAGCAGTGCCTACGAGACACTATCGTTTGCGAAGTTTGATTTGGCATGGCTGACAAATAGGGAAGATTCAATTTGAAAGCAGTCGTTTTTTATGCTAAAATATGTAACAATAAAGCCAAGGGTCTATATTGAACCCACAGTTGTTAGTCACTTGGTAGCGCGACCAAGTAATGATCCAATATTAGCCTCTTGGCAAAGAGCGAGTCGGCAGCTGTGGGAGAATTATGCAGATAGGTTTGAGTTCGTTATTTCCCGCGTAGTTCGCGCCGAAATCCAGCGAGGCGATCCAACCGCAGCACAGCAACGACTTGATGTGGTATCTTCGCTAACGACATTGGAAATTTCACCCGAGATGGATAACCTCGTGGAAAAACTGCTTGATTCCGGTGCAGTGCCACGAAATGCAAGACCCGATGCACAGCATATCGCCATTGCAACAGGGCATGGTGTTGATTACTTGGTGTCATGGAACCATAAACATATTGTGAATGAAAACAAACGTGAATATATCAATCAAGTTTGCCAAGAAGTAGGATTTCAACCTATAACCATCTGCACACCTATGGAACTGATGGAGGACATTCAGATGAAAGAGAAAGAAACCTCAGAAAAACATCCAGATTTCGACCCCGAAACATATACGAATCCTATCCTTGAAGAATGCTATCGAATCAAAGCGGAGATCAGCGCGCAATTCAAGACTCAGGCGGAATTCTTTGCGTATTTGAAAGCCGGAGAGGAAGAGGACAAGCGGAACGGACTCAAATACATCCCCTATGATCCCTCCAAACGCACCGCCTCAGAAAAATCTGATGATGACTAACAACAAGCGAAATTTTGGAAAAATTGATGAAGGATGCTCAGATGAAAGAAACACCAGAAAAACATCCAGATTTCGATCCCGAAACTTATACGGATCCGATTCTTGAAGAATGCTATCGAATCAAAGCAGAAATCAGTGCCAAATTCAAGAAACCGGGCGAATACTACAAGTACTTGAAAGCAATGGAGGAAGAGGACAAACGCAACGGACTCAAATACACCCCCTATGATCCCTCCAAACGCACCGCCTCAGAAAAATCTGATGACTAACAACAAGCGAGGCCTCCGGTCCCGCCATTTGGATTAGGATAAGGAATATGAGGTCACGTCCAAACGTACCAGCAGAACTGAAACGACGCATTCTTTGCGAAGCAGGACACCGTTGTGCTATCCATAAGTGTAGAGAGATTATTGAGGTGGATATCCACCACATTATCCCATGGTCGAAATGTAAAGAGCACAGGTATGAAAATCTTATTGCTTTGTGTCCTAATTGTCACACGTTAGCAGATCGTGGAGATTATGTGCAAAAATTTCTACCGTAAATATTCCTCCCCACGATGTTCGGCAATCCACGTTTTCAGTGGGACATCCGCATCCGTCGGTTGCCACCAGCCCTTAATATCTACACCATCACCCAAGAGCTGCCGCCGAATCGGGTCACACTTTTTAAGGAGGTCCGGTGGCATGAGATTGTAATCCAAACCGCGCAACCAACGATAACTATACCCCATAAACAAAACTTTCCGAGTTACATCAGAAAAATTCCAGCCGCGTGAGTGCCACATCCGTCTATCAAAAAGCACCGCTGTGCCGCGCTTAACGAGCAGGTCTATCGCACCTTCTGGATCCCCATCAGGATTGTCGTCCTTATTAGGCGGTCGGGTGTCGAGTTTATGGCTACCCGGAATCAGACGCATTGCGCCGTTATCACGGTCAGGCACGTCGCTTAGCCAATAACTGACTTTTAATGAAAGTCGCGGATGTGGACGCTCCATTTCCGGCACAGGTCTACCACCGTCCTGATGCCAGTGGGCGGCTTTGGCAATACGAGGTGTATCAGGAGGTTCTGGCGGGTACATGATGAGGTGCGAGATGTAAAGTTGGATGTTCCAACCGAGAATATCCCAAAGCAGCGGGAAAACCTTTTTGTTATCAAGCAGCTCCAGTAGCAAGTCGTCTTCAGCGACGGTCCGGAACTTTGATAACAATTTGTGGGGTGCTAATCCTGTTTTGGTACGCTCCTCGGCATCAATCCGATCTGCGACTTCCTCTAAGGCATCTACCATCTCCGTGCTTATAGCGTCCTCAACAACGAGGTAACCCGTGTCGTTAAACGCTTTGAGCTGCTCGTCCGTCGCGCAGTGTTCAAGCCAACTTGTGTCCATTGTTATCCTCTCCAAGTTTGCTAACGGAGGACATCCGTTTTAATCCGTCCCCACGTCGTTGTGAGTTTTCCAGTAACTTCAACAGCAAACGCAATACCTTCCATATCTTCCTGAATCTGTTCTTCCGTAATTGCGATGTTGAGAATACGGAGTTCATCCAGCGTTCCATCAAGCCAGACGCTCTCATTCGCTTTCTTGCCAATCCAAACAGAGGCTTGATTCTCGTTGATGTCTCCTTTTCGATCAACTTTTCCATCCTGTTCACCGTCAAGATAGATGCGTACTTCATCACCGTCGTAGACCATAGCGACATGGTGCCATGTGTCCAATTTCATCTGTGTTGCCCCTTGTGCGACAGCAGCGGCACCGGGTGCGGTATAGACGAAGCCGCGAATTTGGCCACCGGGTGTATCAAATCCCCAACCACTTTCCGCAACAGAGCCTTTCCTTGCAATCGGCGGATGTCCCACCGGAAACGAATTCGGTTTGAACCATGCCTCGACTGTCAGTTCATCACCTCCCGGAACAAGACTCTCGTGATGCGGTACTTCGATGAGCGTGCTTGCACCATCAAAGACCAGGGCACCACCGTTCTTCCCGTCCGCTGTCCATTCAGCATCAACGATTTCACCATGATTCTCAAATTCAGAGAGGTCTGTGGCTTCATCGCCTGTCTCTTCATCAAAGAGGTAGAGCAGTACAGTCTCCTCTTCAAATGCGGCAAAACAATTTATCGTTAGACATACCAAAAGCGTTGTGATTGTTAGCGCGCGAGTCATTTTTTAACCCTCCGTATTATGGGTTCACAATATATTCCGTGACCGGCCCTCAGAAAATTTGCGCTTATTGTATCAAAAAAATGAAATTTTGTCGGGTTTTTTTGTAAAAAATGAAAAAAATGTATTTTTACTATTAACTTTTTTCGTTTGCAGGTGATATATATAGCAAATGATCGGTCAGTATGGTTTTCAACTGCACCGATGCTGAATGTCTAATTAATCTTTAAAGTTTAACATATAATAAGGAGCCTCTCATGAAAAACCTTACGGTTGGCTTTAGCTTGAGTCTCTTCTTGGTGGTTGTCTTACTAACAGTTACATTGTTCTTTACAATGGAAGATGTCAAGGCTGCACCAACAACAGTCACGTATGTTACGGAAATGTATTCATGCAACTTATACCATTTCTAAAAGTTTATCTCGCATTAACCGAACCCACTCACGTCACACCCAGTAGGTGCGGTTTCTAACCGCACCGAGCAGTGCTGAAAAATAGCCAACCTTTTAAGAGGAATTATCAATTAGAATTGGTATTAGTAAACGGTAGCAGTTGTACTGAAGGCACGTACCACTACACCGAAGTAGAAGAGTCTGTGTGGCATATACTTTTTGATTCACATCCCCACGGGACTGAAAGTATATACGTTACACGGAATACAGTTGATACTGTTGAAGCGTGTGAAAATTGTCTGGGGCCAGGGTAAGAGAAAAAAGCAGATGACACATAAGGTTTTTTTGACCTGTGAAAGTACCTTAAAATGGGCAATGGTAGCATGCAACAATAGATGTGCCATTGCCCCTGAATAGTAAGTTTTAAATTCAGGAGGAAAACATGCGAATCCTATTTGTAGCTGCCATCGTCTGTATTCTTTTTTCTATTGGACTCGTAATTTACACAGAAATTGAAAACAGAAAGTTTGTCGAGAGTCTCGCGCAACCGCCACAGGTTGTCGAGCAGCCTCAGGTTACCACCTTAGGTCCCGATGCATACACAGAAGTAGAGCAAGAAACTTTTCAAGACTCTGATTCACAAAAACAAGAGGGGACTGTGGATTACGACTGGCGAACGGATACCGGTCCCACCCATCAACACGGACACCTGGACGCGGATCCGTGGAGCATTGTTCCAGATGCAGAGGACATGGAGGACGAGACTACGCCGGTCGTCTGGTTTCATATCACAGATCCGTATGAACGCGCAGAGGCTTATCGCGCCCAATTAATCAAGCAATTTGGGGATCAGGCAGCAATTGACACGCTCGCTGAACTCAAGCCGAAAGTCTGGCAAAACATCCCGCTCACCCTTGATGAGATGATACGCCACGCAGAAGCACAGATGGAAATCTGGCCAACGGAAGGCACTCGCAGTTCCATTGAATTATTCAAAAAATGGAGAGCCGAGGAACGTGAAGTCAATTTTCGGTATTGGCAAATAAAGTGAAATATGATTTACTATCTGAACGCGATGAAAAAAACGTCTAAGAGAGGTGTAATATCTGATGATAACGTTTAAGGCGTTATAGCAACAACTGCTTTGTAGCAGCAGCGACGTAAGGAGGAACCTATGACACTCAAATGTCAATGGAAAGGCGCAAGATGCCCACCGTACAAACATGACGGGGTTTTTGAAGCGACCAATGAAACATTGACTCGTCTTGAACCCGACTTGAATAGGTGTGCGAAATGTATCGCGTATGCAAAGCCGCAGCTCCCGAGCTTTCAGGACGATTTGCTGCAGATTGCTCGGGTAACGCTATGCCAAAAAGGTCCCGCGTTTGATCCGAATCACCCACAAAAGGCAAGTTTTCGGACTTACATGCTGCCGCGCATCTGCGGGGCATTGACCAACGCAAAAACAAAGGAGATACAACATTACGGACACTTTATACATCCTCCCAGCGAAGAGGCAGTGCCGAACGGCACCTCGGAGGTAAGCACATCTCCACAAGGTGTGTTTCTTCCAAGCACCTCATGTCGGGAGGGCAACTTTGAGAACACACTGGTATGGGAAATGTGGAACGCGGATTTTGAGCAGGCATTGCCGCGCCTGTTAAAATGCTTAACCAAACGTGAACACAAGGTTTTCAGTGCCATTCGATCCAATATGAAACAGTGCGACATCTCGGAAACATTAGGACTGAGTAGACCAAGGGTCAGCCAACTCTTGAAACAGGTGGAACTGAAGTTAACCCGTGAATGTCGGCATATCGGGATTATTGAATAGAGGAAACACTATGAACGCTGAATAAAGGCGATTGCTGCTGTTAGCAATCGCCTCCATTTTTTTAATCTTCTACCCGTTCAATAATTTCTCCAGTTTCCCGATCTCTAAAGATCCGCTTCATTCTGCCGTCGGGCATTCGCTCATCTTTGAGGTGTGCATAGCGTTCATCCGCATCCGACTTGCTTGCTTGAGCATCTACAGCTTGCAATTCGCCTCGCCACTCCTGAATTTCAACCGATTCCCACTGTTTGGATTTTGCGGACTTATAGCACGCATCAATAATGGCGTTGACCACATAACCGTCGTAGAAGGTTTCCATAGGCTCCCGTCCTTCGTCGATTGCGTTGAACATATCAAGGAACATATCCCGATAGCCGAGCTCGGCAACCTCATCACCGACGGGAAAGAGCCAACCCGTATCGCTTTCTGCCTTCTCAGCAACATAACCACCTTGTCCGACAGCCGTGAACATCTCAAAGCCTGTGCGGAGCCAGTGGTTGAGCCATATAGTTCCCTCACTACCTGAGACCTCATCGCGTAAATCCATACCGCCGCGGAATGCCCACCCGACCTCGAACTGTCCCATTGCACCGCTCTCAAATCGGATGAGTGCGATGCCGTGATCCTCTGCATCAATGGGATGAACGAGTGTGTCCGCCCAGCACATCACCTCAAGCGGTTTGTTGTTTTTTCCAACAAAGTTTCGGATAATTTCTATACAGTGGCACCCCATATCAACGATAGCACCACCGCCTGCCTGTTCGAGATCCCAGAACCAGTCGCTATGGGGACCGGGGTGTGTCTCGCGGGAACGTACCCACAAAATCTTACCGAGTGCGCCGTTTTGTACGGATTCCAACGCCTTGAGGGTTTTTGGCGGATAGACGAGATCTTCAAGATACCCACCAAACACACCTGCGTTTTCAACGATGTCCAACATCGCTTTCGCCTCTTCAGCAGTGCGTCCAAGCGGTTTCGTGCAGAGAATGGCTTTGCCAGCAGCTGCAGCGAGTTCGACTGCTTTCAGGTGTAAGTTATTGGGTAACCCGATGACGATGGTATCCGTTTCGGGGTGGTTTATAGCTTCCGCTAAATCAGTGGTGGCATGAGGGATGTTCCACTCTTCAGCAAATGCGGTTGCGCGTTCCTCGCGCCGCGAGTAGACGCTGTGGACGCGGTCTGCACCGCGTTGGTTATGGAGCGTCATCGTATAAAACATTCCGATGAGTCCCGTACCGAGCATGGTAACCTTATGGCTCTTCAGTTCTGACATTGTTTTCCTTTCTCTACGATCTTTTAATTCGGGTGGACACAAATCTTACCGTTTGCTTGCGGGATTGGAAGACTGGAAGATTGGAAGTATAGGAAAAGGGGCTCCTATACTTCCGTTTTCTCTTCCACCCTTCCATCTATCCTGCTATTCTTGCACTTTATATCCTGCAATGACACCCCAATCGTTAATCGTCCAACAGTTGTTTTGATCAGTTGCATGAACACCCTTGAGGTTTGCGGCTCCGGGTATATTCGATACCGTCCATGTCTGACCGCCATCCGTGGTGTGGAGAACAGAATTGAAACCACCGACCGCCCAACCGACCATCGCATCGACAAAGATAATATCGTGGAGATCGTCATAAGATTCGGTCTTTTGCTGGTTCCAGGTCGCGCCGCCATCCGTGGTATGTAGGATTAAACCCTCCTGTCCACAAATCCAACCCGTGTTTTCATCAAGGAAGTGAATACCGAAAAGATTATTATCAAACCCGGGATCCCGCTTCTCCCACGTTTCACCACCATTAGTAGTATGCATAAGTGTACCGAATGAACCAATCACCCAACCCATTGTAGGGGAAACGAACCAAAGACCTTCAAGGTTATTCCGGGTTTCGCCGACGCGTGCGCGTTCCGAGCTGCCCATCCACGTTTCGCCGCCATCGGTTGTTTTGAGGATAGTATTCTCCGATCCAGCGATGAAACCGGTCATCTCACTAATCATCTGGATGCCCATTAAATTCGCGCGAATGCCGCCGCCTCGTCTTCCACCACGTCCAGCGTTAGGGTTATTACTCCTTGCCATTTTACGTGCCCAAGTTTTGCCACCGTCTTCGGTTTTTAAGATAGTGCCTCGACCACCGATTATATATCCGGCGTTTTCATCTATAAAATAGATATGATAGAGCGGTGAAGCCCCGCCCCCGCCGAACATACCCGCTGGTGGACCACCGCCACCGGGAGGACCACCACCCGGTCTTTGTCCGGCACCCGGAGGTCGCATATCAACTTCCATTCTCCCCCAAGTCGTGCCACCATCGGTTGTTACCAATATTAAACCGTTATCTCCAACGACCAAACCGTTCTGGTTATCCCTGAAATAGACATCGTGTAGCATGCCTTCAATGCCGTCGCCGCGGAGGATATCATCTTCGCGGAGGACAGTCCACTCTGCCTCGGCAACCATCGCGAAAGAAAAAAGGAACGCGACTCCGATAAACACTCCAAACAAGGCGGTAATCGTTCTGATCATGATAATTCTCCTTTTTATTAGCCATGAGACATCGGCTCTCAACCTTCAGCAAAGAGGTTTTCGGCGAAGTTACATCCCCTCGCTGACCGCTGACTTCTGACAGCCGACTGCTATTAGCTCGACTGAAATGCGTCATAAATCTGCCGTGCTCTATTTTCAACATCCCTTAAGTAATTTTGACCTATTTGTTCGGTATAAAGTTCGGTTAATTCACCGCTCGCTTCACCAAAAATTTTGGCGAATCTCCGACATTCTTCTTTATCCCTACCAGAGGCGTAGGCTTTTGTTTTCGCGTCTGTCCCAGATTTCCGAACTTCAACAAACTTATCACGAAATTTGAGATAACTTCCATCACCAACAAATCGGACATCCTCAAGGTCATCAAAATCAAGACCCGGAAGCGCGTCTGAAAGGATTGCGCGTGCCTGATCCATATCTATTTTCCCATCGCGGAGGGCAATAGCGATGCCGAGGAAGAATAGGTCATTTTTATCACGTTTTGCTTCACCTTCCAACTTCGCTGCACGAAGTTTTTCTGGGTTCGGCTCAGACTCATTGTAATAGGTAATATCCTCTCTCACATCGCACGTTGCGGTGATGTGGCTTTCGGCAAAAACAGCGGCAAGGTAATCAGACAGAGATATATCCGCCTGTTTACAATGCGCAGCGAGTGCCGTGACTAACACCATAGATTCGCCTGCCGACTTCTCACGCATCGCAATCGCAGTGCGTCCGCCTTGACTCCGAATGAGTTCCTCAGGACCGGTAATCATTCCGCCGCTCTCTTCACCCGCAAAAATGAGCCTCGGCTGCACACCGAGTGAAATCGTTTCGCCGTAGACATCTTGGATAACAACCGGTGCGTCTGCGGCATCAGCAATCTGCCGTTCAATTTTTTTCATAATCGCGGCAATCTCCTTGAAACCGACGGGAACGTTAATGACCTTAACATCGTTTGTGTCACCCCACTGGTCCCAAGCGAGCGCGGAAGGTGTCGTCTTAATCATGAACCGCGGATGGTTCTCCCACAGTCCAGAAGTTCTGAGTTGCTTCGCATAGAAGTCCATCAACATGAGAAACGCCTGATTCGGCGTGTAAATCGTTAGAAGCCGGTTATCACCAAGACCAAGGAAATCCACACCGAGGCGTTCCAGGGTTTCTGCCCGCGATGCTTCTTCTATTTCACAGACGACGAGTCGATCCCCATCGGGATCGGTCGCTTCAATAATGGTACCGACCGGTTGTGCCTTGAGTTTCGTTGCATAATCTGTGGACTTGACGACATCCAGAACACTAAAATCGCAGCCGAGGTCATAAAATTCAGCCTCGCCGGTCTTCGGATTCCGATTGAGTTTCCCGATGTTGTGATAAAGCGGGTCTGCTTCAACATGTAGCCAGTTAACAGAATCCGCGATGCCTAACCGTTCAAAGATAGCACGCATCGGACGATACATACATCCACCAACACAATCGACAACAATCGGCGGTTTAACTTCGCGGATGAGGCTAAGGTTGGCATCCGTAGCCACGCCATTTTTGAGATAGCCGACATAAAGCTGCACGCCGTCGTGGAGCTCATCTAACCGTTCAAAGTCGATGTGCTCGTCGTTAATCATGCTGAATTGAATTGGATAACCTTCCGTTTCAGCGGTTTCGAGAATTTCTTCAATCTTGTTAACGAACCGCATAGATTCTTCAGGTAGATATTGACTTCCCTGATTGTTGAGGTCTTTCGTCGCGTTTTTGGTGCTGACGGAGTGGCTTGACGTAACATGCTCGCCACCATCGAGATCCAGCATGAAAATCAAAAAGGATGTCATCCAGATAGGCAGTGTACCAAACGCTTTCGGTACGTAAGTCCGAATGCCTTGTGCGGCTTGGATACGGGCGATGAACTCAACGTATTTCTGCGAGTTGTAGCGCACCTCACATCCCGCGATTTTCTCAACAAGCCTTCCGTCTGCAGTTTCGTTGGCAACGAGACTCTTTCCGAGTGTCGCTAAGATAATTCCGATCTGATTAATGGGAAAGCGGGTATCCCAAGGGTATAAGATATTTTGTGGACCCCGGATGCCAGCGGTCGAGACTTGTGCCTCCTTGGCGTAATTGCGGAACCACTCCCAGAGGTTCAAACGTTCGATAACGCCTTTATCAAGCTGGAATGTAAATGCATTTGGTTCATCTTGCGGAAAAAGGGGTGTTTTGATAGTATCGGGTGTATTCTGCTCAACGACTGTAAAGAGTTGCTGCTCGGTCTGGTTTCTCTTATGATGGAAACTTTCGTCAACTGTGATAATCATCAACGTTCTCCTAACGGAGATAGGGATTTGATAGGTATATTATCACAGGTGCGTATTTTTTTCAAATCTGAATTGGAAGGAATGCGAAAAGCATAAATCCAGCAGAAGGACCTATATGTTGTTCGAGTCTACCTAATCAACAACATCGCAGGGGATAATGCCGAGTCCGAGTCCAGCGACCGGATTTCCAGATTCATCAACAACACGCCCTGAAAAACTCGCTCTCTCTATTTCTATCGTTTCGCCACAACCGAACCAGACAAAAATTATAATCGCAAACAGAGTTGCCACAATTCTATATAAAAGGGTTTGCCAGTTTACCGTATCCTCCGCTACAAATCCCCCTACTTTAGTGGGTGGATGTCGTAGAGGCGCATCCCTTTGCGCGTCAAAAAATTTGATATTGTTCAAAAATACAACCTACCACTTATAACTTATCACTATCTATTTCGCTATTAGCATCTTTCGTGTTGCAGTGAAATCGCCTGCTGTCAATGTATAGAAATACACCCACTTGCGACAGGTTCACCGAGTTCATTCCTCCCATCCCAATAAGCAGCACGCGCTCTGTTCTGATAGAGGTTGATGTCCCAACCCCAAGGTTCGGACGACTGCTTCGTTAACGGGTGCGATGAGAAGCAGCACCACCGCATTAAAGCGTTTCAATCTCCCTCAAAATCGGTTGCGTTTGGCAGCGTTTCAATTACCTAAACTCATCGACCCGTGTCAACGTGATGTCCTCTATTTTCTCCGGAGAAGAAAGCCAAAGCGAATAATTCGCTTGAACCGGTTCAAGAATGGCTATATTCCATGTATACATCACCGGGGTCTGGTGATCGGCGGCAAAAAGCGGCGATGAAAACAGGTGTGATAACGGCTTTCGTGCTGCGTCAAAGAAGCTCCAGTCAAGGGCTACGGTAAAGAAGGGTGGATAGGAGACAGCAGGACATACCATCCCTTCCGGACACCCCGGATCTATGACACTCTCATGTATAAATTCCGTCGCGTGTGCTTTTGTTTCAAAGATGAAAAGCATTTCGTTGGAGATACTGTCAAGCCCTGCGAGGTAGCTGCCATCGACCGAAAGGATGACCCCGACATCCGCGAAATCCTCGGCGGCACCGAACGCCGATATGTTGAGGCGGATGTTGTAGCTAAGCGATAAAGACCATTCCCCCTCGGGTGTCAGCGTCAAAACCTTTTCAACGCATTCAACGGTTTCAACTTTAGCCCCTTCAATGCCTCTAAAAAACTCTAAAGACCATTGCCCCTCGGGTGTCAAAGAGGCGGTCTCCACCACATGCCTTTCGGTGATCGTCTGAACTTTCGATAAACTCTCAGACACATCCGCACCATCAATCTCGACAATCTGCCAGGTTCCGAGCAAGGATTCGCTGAGTTTCGGCGAAAGCGGTAAAAGTTGGACATCGCCTGAAACGGGCGAAAGCGGTGTGATCCGATTGCAAGACAGAAAGCAAGCACCCAAAAGCAGGACGCATGCGACGGTATATCTCTGGTGAAAGCCCAAAAACATAAATCCTCTCCTTTTTGCGGTCAAACAGTGCTATTTGCGTATCAACAGCTTGCGCGTAGCCGTATAATCCCCCGCAGTGAGTGTGTAGAAATAGACACCGCTTGCCACGGGTTCCGCGAGATCGTTCCGACCATCCCAATACGCAGCACGGCTCCGAGACGCATAGATACCGACACTTTGATGCCCTAATGCCAACCTCCGCACCAACGTCCCATCTGCAGCATAAATCGAGATGCGAACGTCTGCGGGTGCTGCTAACTGATACGGTATCCACGTCTCAGGATTGAACGGGTTCGGGTAGTTTGGGAGTAGCGCTGTGGCTTCGGGCGGCGTTGCAGTGTCTATATTCGTAGGTGCTGCTGGCACGGCATTGGAACTCCCGACGGTAAAAAACCTTTGCCCTAAACCGCCAGTTACATATATGCCCGAAGCCACTTTTTGGCGATTCTTGCCGTTAAGATTCGCCCGCCAGACCTCCCCGTTGGCTGTCCAATAAAGTTTCTTACCTGCAGAATCGACAGTAAAGGGCACAGAATCATCAACAGGAATAGGGCCAAAAACATCAAGAGTAAGTGCTTCAGCAAAATTCCTAACCAGTACCTTGACATTTGAACCGTTGAGATTCGCACTTTTGATTCGATGGTTAAAAATCGTCCATATCCCACTATGGGGTTCGTCTTCTCTTGCGTTTGATTCCATCCAGTAAATTTTGTTTCCTGATATAGCCAGATCCGTTGCAAACCGCAAATTATTTGCGATCCGCTGAGGGTTCTTAAAGTTAAGGTCGGTCCTGACAATAAAGCTACCGTCTAACTTTGAAACCATGATATACAACTTTTCCCCTACAATATCAACGTCAATACCCTGAAGGTACCTATCTCCCACATCCACACTTCCTAACTTCTTGATATGTTTGGCGTTGAGATTTGACTGCATAAGGTTGAAGGAATTCTGCCTGAAACTTATCCAATAGAGTTTCTTTCGCTGCGGATCAACGGAAATCGAGAACGCCAGAGCTTGTAGTGTCGCGAGTTCCTTCGCGTTGGTCCCATCAAGATTCGCACGTCTGATTTTGCTCTCCTGTGCATTGAGGTAAGATGCCCCTTGCCAGTAAATTTTGTTGTTTGATGAATCGACCGCGAAACCTGTCAGATTTTGCATGGATCCAGAAAAAATGTAATCTCTTTCGACCTTGCCGCCGACAAGACGAGATACCGTCCGGAACGAGGAGGACCAATACATCGGAGGCAGTTGGTCGGGATCGACATGTATGACAACTTCGGGTGGTTCGGGGAGTTCCATAACATCGTCCGGAGGAGGCAAAGGTTCACCGTCGTCTTTGAGATATATGTTTACATCCGGATTCTTACGTAGCAAGGCAAGAAGTGGCTCCGTATCTTTAATCGGATTGCCGTAAAGTTTTAATTCCTTGAGGTTTGTTAATTCAGCAAGCGGACTAACATCACGAATCTGATTGTTTTGGAGGTATAAATACTTTACATTTGTCAATTTTGCCAGTGGCGTGATGTCACTGATACGGTTATCATTCAGACCTAAATGTACAAGTGCTTTCATATTTGCCAATGGTGTGATGTCCCTGATTTGATTGCCATCAAGAAGCAAACTCCATAGGTTTGTTAACCCTGAAAGCGCACTGATGTCCTTGATATGATTGCCGTATAAATGTAATTCAAATAATACTTTCAGATTTGCCAGTGGCGTTATATCACTGAAAGAGTTCCTTTGATACGAAACAGTCAAACTCTGTAAGTTTTTCAACTTAGCAAGAGGGGTCATGTCGCTGATTTGATTGCTATCTAATTTGAGCACACGTAAACCCGTCAACCTTGAAAGCCCGCTGATGTCGCTAATATGATTGGTATCAAGTTGAAGTTCACTTAAAGAAACCGCATGTTCAATACCTGAAATATTTGTTATATTACTATCTCTTGCGTTTAGTCTGGTAAGTGTCCTCAAGTCCAGTTGCGTGATAGGTTCCTGAGATTTCAACCCTAATTTTTTCCGTATTACGGAGGCTAACATCTTATCAGGTATTGAAATATTATTTATCTCCTCAATCGCATCAGTGTTAGCATTCAAGAGCCACGCAGTTCCATCCATACTGCCTGTAGCGAGCCGATTCCCGTCAGGACTGAACGCAACACTACGGATTCGTGTATTTCCTTCAAAAGTCCATAGACGTTTACCTGTGTTGACGTTCCAGAGCTGCACGGTCCCATCTATACTGACTGTGGCAAGTTGTTTTCCATCAGGACTGAAGGCGACACTACGAATTTCCGTGTCTCCTTCAAAAGTCCATATACGTTTACCTGTGTTGGTATTCCAGAGTCGAACCTCAGACCCAAAAGTTGTAGCAAGTTGCTTCCGCTTTCCATCAGGACGAAAAGCAAGGCTCTGCACAGTGCCCGTATTCAGTATGTATATCAAGTCACCCGTGTTGGTATTCCACATCTGAGCATCAGCATTAAGAGTCCCTATAGCGAGTCGATTCCCATCAGGGCTGAACGCAACACTAAAAGCAGTGACAAAAGAAATAAAATCTCCGTTTTCCGAATGATCGACTACGAAATAGCCACTGGGAAGTTTTGCCGGAAGTTTTACCCTATCCCATACGCGTATGTGTCTACCCGTGTTAGCATTCCAGAGCCGTGCCGTCCCATCCGCACTGCTGGTAGCAAGGCGAACCCCATCAGGACTGAACGCAACACTCAGAACAGCGTCTCTATGTGCCGTGAAACCCCGTATCTCTTTACCTGTATTGACATTCCAGAGCCGTGCCGTCCCATCCGCACTACTGGTAGCGAGGCGGTTCCCATTAGGACTGAACGCAACACTCAGAACAGCGTCTCTATGTGCCGTGAAACCCCGTATC
>JAPPII010000026.1:0-89320 GCA_028820845.1 Candidatus Poribacteria bacterium | reverse complement strand
TCTTTACCTGTATTAGCATTCCAGAGCCGCACGGTCCCATCCGCACTGCCTGTGGCGAGGCGGTTTCCATCAGGACTGAACGTAACACTAAAAGCAATCATTACAAAAGTGAGTTGTATAAGTGTACAAATTATGAGGAGTAGAATGACAGATAGCGTTTTCATTTTTTTATAAAGTTCCTTATCTTATATCAAATTCAGGTTATGTTACCATTCTACTGTAACACCTCTGGCTTGGAGTGCCGGGATATGAGTGTTAGTGGCAGCTTCATCCAAAGGATTATCCCGCAAATCGACGATGTCGCCGCTGCCCAATCCTGTATTCGCCACCAAGGGCGCGATGTCCGATATCTGGCTAGACTCCAGTCTCAGTTCTGTGAGATTTGTGAGATTTGCAAGGACAGAAATATCTGATACTTCTGTACCCCACAGTCTCAGTTCTGTAAGATTTGTGAGATTTGCGAGCCCAGAAATATCTGATACATCGCTAGCCGCTATTTCCAATTCTGTGAGATTCATAAGATTTGCAAGAACAGAAACATCTGATACCGGAAGATTGGCTAATTTCAGTTTTGTCAGATTCGTAAGATTTGCGAGTACGGAAATACCTGATAGCGGGACACCATCTCCTAGGCCACTTCCCAAACGCAGTTCTGTGAGATTTGTAAAGTTTGCGAGTACGGAAATATCCGATACTTGGGTTCCTGATATACCGAATCGTTTCAAATTCGTGAGATTTGCGAGTGCGGAAATATCTGATACCCGGTTATCGCCAAAACTCAGGTTTGTCAGATTCGTAAGATTTGCGAGTGGGGAAACATCTGATAGCGGATGAATACCCGGCACCACTAATTCTGTCAGATTTACGGCATATTCTAAGCCAGTGAAGTCCGCTATACCGTCAGTGAGTTTAAGTGTTCTTAGGTTTTGTAGTTCCTCGGCGGTAATCGGTGCGTCTGCTGCCAGACCCAGTGTTTCACGCACCGCCGCCGCTACTTTCGCATCCGGCATGAACACGGCTTCTGCTGGCGGCTCCACGGCTGGCCCGACTATTTGCTGAGCCTTTTCGCAGCTTATTACATACACACATAACAGCAAAATTGCAAGCAAGGGACCTTTACATATTTTCATCTGATTTCTCCTATTTTATCAGGACTTGCGCAATGTTGACTGTCCGAGATTCTGTGAGACAGATGAGCATGCTGCGTGAGTCCTACTATATTATGGCAATAGACAATATTAAAGACACGATTTTTTCGCGAAATGTTACATCAGGTCAAAAAAAATGAAACTTTCAAGTCCAAGCAAGGGAGAATCTTGACTATTTTCTTGAAGGCTTCCCTTCTGTTTCTCGGCAGCAGGCGATTGCTTTTTTAGAAATCGCATTGCGGACAAGTTATCAGAAACCCGTTGCCCGGCTCAGAGCGATAAAAATGGAAAAAATTATTTCCGTACCAGCATCTTACGCGTTGCCGTGAATTCGCCGGCGGTAACGGAGTCACGTGTGGACTCCGTGGACAATGTATAGAAATACACGCCACTTGCGACGGGTTCTCCGAGTGCGTTCCGACCATCCCAGTGTGCCGCACGGCTCCGAGTGGTGTAATATCCTGCCGACTGCTGCCCTAACTCTAACGTCCGGATCACAACACCCTGGGCGTTGTAAATCGTGATGCGCACATCCATATCCGTCGCTAACTCATAGGGAATCCACGTTTCTGGATTGAACGGGTTCGGGTAGTTTTCGAGCAACGATGTGACTTCAGGCGGTGCAACGCCGACATGCCCAGGGGCGGCTGGCGGAATCTCAATATCCACATCTTCGAGTTTCCAAAGACTCGCAAGGGGACCGACATCTGCTATTGGGTTATCGGTCAGCCGTAAACTCGTCAGTTGCGTTAACTTCCCTATCGGAGATACATCGCGGATCTGATTATCCCGGAGATGTAACGTCCGAAGGTTCGTTAACCCCGAAAGCGGCGAGACATCGCGGATCTGATTATAGTCAAGCCAGAGACTTTCGAGTTTCGTCAACTTTCCCACCGGTGTGATGTTACTTATCTGACTGTTATAGAGGGATAACCCTCTGAGATGCTTCAATTCGGCAAGCAAGCGGACACCGGCATTCTTAATCGGATTGCCGCCAATCAACAACCAGTCTAATTGTGTTAGTTTCGTGAGCGGACCAACGTTGCTGATTTGGTTTTCGTCAAGCGTTAGCGTCTTGAGGCGTGTCAATCCTGAAAGCGGATTGAGGTTGCGAATTTGATTTCGATCGAGATATAATCGGGTGAGGTTTTTGGCGTGCTCAAGACCCGTCAGGTTCTTTATTTTCCTGTTCCTGGCTTCTAACTCGGTGAGTTTCAACATGTGCTGATTTGTGATGCGGGCGTTGTTTCCCAGTTCCAAGGCTTTTCGGATAGCCTTTGCCAAGTTCGCGTCGGGGATGGATACAACCTTGTTCGCGTCAGGGATTGATACAATTTGCGATTCACCTGGCTCATCCATGAGGGTTAATACGGGTTTACCCGTGTTAGCATTCAAGGCCAGCGCAGTGCCATCCGCATCGATTGTAACGAGGTGTTTCCCATTAGGACTGAAGACCACGCTACTGATTCCCGGATATCCTTTTTTAAAAGTCCATATACGTTTACCCGTGTTGACATTATAGAGCCGCACGGTCCCAATGTGACTACCTGTAGCGATGCGGCTCCCATCAGGACTGAACGCGAGAGCCATGCCCGTACCCTCATTGCTTCCGAAAGTGCGTATGAGTCCACCTGTGTTGGTATTCCAGAGCTGCGCCTCACCCCAACCGGCTGTCGCAAGTTGCTTCCCTTCAGGATGAAAAGCAAGGCTACGCACACTGCCCGTATCCAACTCCCGTATCAACGCACCCGTGTTGGTATTCCATATCTGGGAACCGACACCAACAGTCCCTATAGCAAATTGATTTCCATTTGGACTAAAAGCAACGCTGTAAATAGTCTGGAAACTCCAACCGCCAACACCATCCCATACGCGTATCTGTTTACCCGTGTTGGTATTCCAGAGCCGCGCCGTGCCATCCCGACTGCCGGTAGCAAGGCGTGTGCCATCGGGACTGAACGCAATACTTGTGACAGCCTCGGTATGTCCTCTGAAAACCCGTATCTGTTTACCCGTGTTGACCTCCCAGAGCCGTGCCGTGCCATCCGCACTGCCGGTAGCAAGGCGAACACCATCAGGACTGAACGCAACACTGTCAACAGAGCCGGTATGCCCTCCGAAAACCCGTAACTCTTTACCTGTATTGGCATTCCACAGCCGTGTCGTCCCATCGTGATTGCCGGTAGCAAAGCGGTTCCCATCAGGACTGAACGCGATACTAAAGAAGTTATAATCAACTTCCATCTCAGTATCAACTGCCACCTGATTCATAATACCTAAGGCAATATTGGCGGGGGCATCTAAGCCTGCGACGATATTCTCTCTATGCTTGCTGTTCAGATCTGCGCGACTAATGCCTCCTTTTTCCGTCCAATAGAGTTTTCCGTCCGCCACATCTACAGCAAGGTTTTTCGGAGATTCCAAGCCTCTGATGAAGTTGGGTTGAAAGTTTGAACCATTAAGATTTAGCCGCTGCACCTGACCGTAGGGGCTCGCTAAGTAAATCTTGCCATTTACAGTGTCAACAGCTATACCATGGGGAACGCTCGTTAAGTCCTTGACTAATTCAATATTTGTGCCATCAAGGTTTGCCCGTCGTATTTTACCTGTTCTATCGTCCGTCTGTTCCGTCCAATAAATCTTGCCACGCGTCACATCTAATGCCAGGTGATTTGGAGTCTGCAAACCAGTAATAAGATTGGGTTGGAAGTTTGAACCGTCGAAATTGAGACGTTGAACTTTACCGTAAGCGTTTGTCACGTAAATCTTACGGTTTGTGGTATCAAGTGCAAGACCTTGAGGGACGCTTGTTAGATTCTTGACGAGTTGGGGGTTTGGATTTCCATTGAGGTTTGCGCGGAGGAGAGCCCCGGTGCGGGGTGTGGTTTTCTCTGTCCAATAGAGTTCTCCGCTTACGATGTCGACGGCGAGACTCATAGCATTCCGGACGTTTGGCAGAAAGTTTTCTATTGTGTCACCGATGAGGCGATGGAGTGTGCCACGCTCGGCATCTATCCAATACAGAGGCGGACGCTGAGATTCAGCGACTAACGCCCTTGGCGGTAGATTCCAAAAGCTGACCACGCCATCCCGTGTTCCGGAGGCCAGGGTAGATCCATCGGGTGAAAAAGCAACAGACCATGCACCAGAGGTATGCGGTAAATCAGCAATGTGGGTACCCGTGGCAACGTCCCGCAACGTGACCATGCCATCACGTGAGCCCGAAGCGAGAATTGAACCTTCAGGTGAAAACGCTACGGAATAGACCTCTAATATATGATCAAAAAACGCAATATTGCGTTTTGTCGCAACGTCCCACAGTTTGACGTTACCAGGTCCATTTCCGCGCCCCGAAGCGAGCATTTTCCCATCGGGCGAGAACGCTAAAGAGTAGATATAAGGGGCAAGTCCTTCTTCCCGAATGGATCCAATATTCGTTCCCGTAGCAACATCCCATAGCTTAATCATCGGATCATAAGACCCCGAAGCGAGCATTTTCCCATCAGGCGAGAACGCTAAAGAAATAACACTGTTATTTGTCCATTTGTCCGAACGCGTATACGCTTGAAAGGTGAAAATATCACGATGCCTTGCGACATCCCACAACGCGATCATTCCATCATGTGATCCCGAAGCGAGCATTTTCCCATTGGGTGAAAACGCCAAAGAATACACGCCATCTACTATAGGTCCAAGAGTAGCGAAATTATGTTTTGTCCTAACATCCCACAACTTAATCCAGCCAAAATCACCAATTGCTAACGTTCTACCATTGGGAGAAAATGCTACCGAGCTTCCTTCAAAAGTAGCAATATTTTGCTGCGTCTCAACATCCCACAACTTGACCAACTCCCATCCACCTGATGCAAGCATTCTCCCATCAGGTGAGAACATCATGGAGTCGACTGTACCTGTATGTCCTTCAAACGTATGGATATGGTGTTGTGAGATTTCTGCAAGTTGAAACTCAATATAATCTGCATCCCCGTTTATATCAACAGCTTGCACCCCCATGGCATGTGAAACAGCATCAGAAAGACTGATATAACCCTTAGCTGTATGAACACCATCATATTCAAATTCAATGATGGCTTCCTTTTTGCCTGCTAACCCGCGACACGCGATTAGATTACCAACACCAAATAGGAGAACCTGGTGAACTCCGTCTGTGTCACTGACTTTTAGCCGAATTGTGACGCTCTTCGAGCCCGCTGGATATGTACGTGATGAAATCAGTTCAATAGTCGGTGCCGGTCCCTCTTCAAACGGGATATCGGGATTGAAATATGGACGCGCTGCCAAAAACTCGGCAGCGCATGCAGACAATCTGTTCTGTTCTGGACCATACGAAAGGATATACCTACCGTCTCGAAAATCGTGACCCAATCCAAAGGCGTGCCCCAGTTCATGCGCTGCTGTTCCAAAGGAGAATCCGGTAGGGACATCCAGCAAGCCACTATTTTTCCCTGAAGATCCTCCTATTCCCGCTATACCTCCGGAGATGAGACCTGTACTATTGTCCCAAACAACAAAGTAAATATTGGGTCCCCGCATATCAAATTTCTGCTCCAGCTCCTCCCAATATCCTCCATTCTTAGCAACATAGTAACTATCAGAATACTGACCATCGACGCGATGAACCTTCGGCTTACCCTTGGCATCAGTTTCAAAACGAAAAGTCCTTTTTCCGTATCCATGTGCTTGCATCTGTTTGGCAAAAAAGGTTTGAAGGGCAACCATCTGATCTTTCATCTTCTGAACTACGTCAGATTGGTATGGACGGTCGTTGGGTAGAAAGTAAATCATCCGTACAGCGCGCGGTCCGCCAACGTTCAAACGCTGTCCGTAACTAATTCCTTGCACGCCTAAGACTACTAAGATGATAACGAAAGTGAACGAAATTAGTCGTCTTGGATTTGAGAAGTTTTTAAAGAAGAAGGATAACGTTTTTGTTGTTTTCATAAAGGTGTCTCCATAAGTTGTGTGCTATCTATTTCGGAATAACGAATGCAAAACGACCTTTGTGGTCAAACCCTGTAGGATCGGAGGCACTAAACAGCCTGCCAGGGAGTTCTGGATCCCCGGCTCCAAGGGTGCCATTTGCAATCAACCATAGCCCTCTACCGGTTTCAGGGTGCGGGTATCTATCATCCCGCACGATGCTGAAAATCTTCGGTAACCCCTCACGCGTCAGCACAAACGGTTCACTCGCGACGAAAAATTCCGAGAGCCGATCCCCGGTCATCCAATCGGGTTGGTCAAGAAGTCGCAGACGCAGCTGCGGGGCAATCTCAACCGGGCACGTTTCAAGTCCCATCTGTTTCGCACGCGCATAAATCGTATCAAGCGTAGCAAACTCACCCTCAGCAAACCCCAGCTCCAGCATAGAAACCACAACAATATCAACCGTTATTTCCGCTGCGGCTACCGGGAAATCCGGATTTTCAAGAGCTTGCATGGACCACAGACTGACCTGGCATTTTTCTGCCGCCAGTGCCGCTAACAAATCAGCCCCACTCCTATGGGTGCCGAGTGTTAGGGTAAAATCAGGAGTGAAATCCTTTTCACCTTTTGTGGTTTCCTCATCACTCGCAAAGTAAGTCTTGTAAAGTTGCTGAAAATGTTCAAGGTTTAGGTTGCCGACACCCAAAATCAATAGAGCTGTAACACCCAAAGCAGTTCCGAAAGCCACCCACGGCAAGAGCGGTTTCATTTTCGGAGCAGGTGTCGGTTGCATGTTAGCAATCTCTTGCATAATCTTCTGTTTGATACGCGCGGGTATCTGCAAACTGCCGAGAACTTCTTGGATCAAGAGTGCTTCTTCTTCTTGTAACCGTTTTCGGGCGCGATGGAGTCGAGTCCTTATTGCCTCCACCGACACCCCCAAGAATTTGCTAATCTCCGTTGTTGTCATTTCGCCGAGATAATGGAGCGTCACCACTGCCCGTTCACCCTCCGGCAATTTTTCCAAAAGTTTGTTGACGATCTCACGACGATTTTCAGTTGCTTCTGTTTCGCGCTGTTCCGATACGTAACGCGCATAATCAGACTTCACCACTTCTTCCATAGGTGTGTCCTCCAACGATTGCAATTGCAGCGCGGGTTTTTGTTTGTTCAGCCAATTCTGACAAAGCCGCTTCGCAATAACATACAACCACCCGGAAAACCGACTCGGGTTTCTCAACGTTGACAACTTTTGATATGCGCTGAGGAAGGTCTCTTGTGTAATGTCTTCTGCATGCTGGAAATCACCGATTTTTCCGTACGCGATGGCGTGAACCTTTTTTTCGTATTTTTCAACTAAAACTTTGAATGCTGAGTCGTCGCCTGATAAAACGGCATGGATCAATTGAACATCGTCTGCTCTCTCCACAGAGTTTCCTCCTCATGAACAGATTTGGTCGTGTTGACATCCACTGAAACGTCCAATTAGATAGTGAGTCTCGGACTTTGTGCAATGCAATACAGGCCCTATGATTATAAAGACACATTTTTTTCCCAAAACGTTACATCATGTGAAAAAAAATATTTTGTCACGCAATGCTTCAACCAAAATCTAAAATTACGACGAACAAAAAGGTTGTGGCGAGATATATTTAAAAATTTTGGACAATTTTAGGTGTAATTGGCATATCAAACGGCTGGAAATGAGGCTTTAGGATAGGATGGCATTTCTATAGACATAGCACCGCGCTGGCGGCTGCGTTTTCTCACACACTTCAGTTTTTCTTGCGGATGGCATGTACCGGACAGTACTCACATTCAGGCTACCGCTCCCGATCTGAGACAAGTAGATCAAACGAATTGCTCTGCCATCCGCCTTCTTGGACGATGTTGTCTCTCGTCTGACGCAGGCGATCGACCATACGGGCTTTCATACGGCGGAGGACATGCTTGTAACCGAGGTGATTCGCTAAGTTGCGGAGTTCGTGTGGATCGCTCTTCATGTCGTAGAGCTCGTCCTCGCTGTACGGATTGTAGACGTATTTCCACGAATCCGTTCGCACCATTCTGACAGAGGCGAGGGTCGGCTCATAGCCGTGAAATTCAGCGAATACATCGTCGGGCCAGTCATCTACAGTTTCCCCGCGTAACAGCGGCACAATGGATCTACCGTCAACAGTATCAGGGACTGCTGCGCCGCCGAGTTCCAAGAAGGTCGGCATGAGGTCTACGAGGTTCACAAATTCATCACAGGTCGTCCCGGGTGATGTTGTGCCGTGCCAGCGAATAACGAGCGGAATATGGTGCGTCTCCTCATACATGTGGAAACCCTTGTTGAAAAGGCGATGGCTGCCGAGCATATCGCCGTGGTCGGTTGAAAAAACGATAACAGTATCCTCCGCTAAACCGTTCGCTTCAAGGCAGTCGAGAATCCGTCGGACTTGGTCGTCAATGAAGGTACAGTATCCCCAATAGGCGGCGATAACCTTCTGCCAATCGGGCCATGTCAGGTGACTGGCGTTCCAACGGAGCATCTCTTTCTGTTGGATAAGCGGTTTGTTTATGAATTGTTCATCGAAATTGCCCCACCGCTCAACGCTATCAGGATCGTACAGTGTGTCGTAAGGTGCTGGCACGGCATAGGGGAAATGCGGTCCGAAGAAATTCGCAGCAATCATAAAGGGTTTTTCAGAACCTGCATAACCGTTGAGCAATTCAATCGTTTTATCCGCCGTCCACGCCTCCATCGTGCGTTCGACGGGAAGTGGGTGTCTTCCATAGAAAGGTGCTTCACCGCCCCACTCAAAAGGTTGGACAGCATCCCTGTCGATTCGGAAGTCGATGCCATCATCCCGAAGCCATTGATGCCACTCACGATAGGGGTGCCACTTGTCGTAACCCCAGAATTCTGTATCACCTTCTTTGGCAAGATGCCACTTACCGACACAACTCACCCGATAGCCTACCTCACTCAAAAGTTTTGGATATGTCGGTTTGTCGAGAATTTGATTTGCAAACACGCCGTTGAAGTTCCCCATATTCGATAGCTGCCCGTGATTGTGTGGATAAAGTCCAGTGAGGAGCGACCCCCGTGCGGGTGAACAGAGGGCGATCGGGGTATAGGCGTTCGTAAATCGCATACCTGTCGCAGCGATTTCGTCAACGGCAGGTGTTCTGCAAATTGGGGCACCGTTGCAACCGAGTGAATCGAAACGTTGCTGATCAGTCAGGAGAAATAGAATATTGGGTTGTCGTGCCATATTATTCCTTATCTGCTTTAAGGTTCAAGCGGGTTCAGATACGATAGCGATATTCTTCGGTCCCTTGAAGCCAAGCGCAATCCGTTCAAACCGGACAGAGTGTCGGCGATAGAAATCCTCAATTGCCGTTAACAGTTCATACTGCCCGCGACGCTGTTCATCCCAGAAGTTGCAGCACGGAATTATGACCGCAGGACGAACGAGTGCTGCCTCTCCCAATTGACGCAATGCGCCATCTGGATGGAGTCCGACTAACAGGTCATAATAATCCGCCATATCGGGTTCAAACTGTTCAGGTCGATGCGCAATGCCTTTGAGGACTGTGCGTCTCGGATCAATGAGATCACATGTAAAGTTCTTCTTTTTACTAAGAAGCCGCGTCAATATCCCCTTTCCGCCCGCAACATCGGCAACGGACTGGATCTCATTGCCGTACCGCGAAGCAATAAAATCTGCGACGACTTCAAATCGTTGTGGATCGCCGTATACGGGGTGTTGTTTTCTACTCATATCAAATTCTCCGGATTCAGTGCCTCTAATGCCGGATGGACGAAGCAACCATCTTTCCGAATCAGGTTCCCGTCAAAGGACATTTCGCCACCGCCATATTCCGGCGTTTGGATCATCACCATATCCCAATGAACAGAGGAACGGACACCGTTATCGGCTTCCTCGTAAGCCTGCCCAGGTGTGAAGTGAAAGGATCCAGCGATCTTCTCATCGAACAGAATATCAAGCATCGGATTTGTTATGTAAGGGTTGAACGCAATAGCAAACTCGCCGATATAGCGCGCGCCTTCATCGGTATCAAGGATGGCGTTGAGTCTTTCAGTATTATTCGCTGATGCTTCGACAATTTTGCCGTTTTCAAAGCGGAGTCGGATGTCTGTGAAGGTTGTACCTTGATAGATTGTCGGTGTGTTGAAATGGATCGTACCGTTGACAGAATCCCGGACAGGGGAGGTGAAACATTCGCCATCGGGAATATTCTTCTCACCAGCACAAGGGATAATGGGGATGTCTTTGATACTGAACCGTAGATCGGTGTCCTCACCGACGATGTGAACTTCATCCGTTTCTTCCATGAGAGCCTTGAGGGGTTCCATAGCGCGCTCCATCCGACTGTAGTCGAGCGTGCAAACGTCGAAATAGTAATCCTCGAACGCCTCTGTGCTCATCTGTGCCTGCTGCGCCATCGCCGGGTGGGGCCACCGCAGGACAACCCATTTCGTCTTCGGAACGCGGATATCGTTGAGGGGTCGCTGCCAATACTTTTGATAGCGTTGCATTACTTCTGTCGGTACATCAGACATCTCTGTGATATTATGGCTCCCGCGTATGCCGATGTACGCCTGTACCCTTTTCATGCGATATGTTTCATATTCACCCATCAATTTTATACCAGCGTCGTCTCCCCCCAGAATGATTTCACGTTGGATACGATTCTGTTTGAGTTCAACGAGCGGGATCCCACCGGCTTTTCGCACGGCGCGGATGAGGGCGATCACCATCTCCTGTGGAATGTCAATGCCTTCAATGAGTACAAATTCGCCGGGTTGGATCTTGGTGGAGTGGGTTGTGAGAACGTCTGCGAGTTTATCAAGTCGTGGATCGTGCATAGTTGCCTCAAAAGTAGTTAAAATTAAATAGGTTATATTTCGGTCAACTCTGGGACATGTTCATCTTCATATTTTTCAATCAAGATACCAATGACTTCCATCAGTGAAGCCAAAGGATGATCTTCATCCTCACCTACGACATCGATTAAATTGTCCAGCACTTCTGTGAGGCGTTGGTACTCGCTCTGGGCATGAGGAACGAATACAACTTCCGTTAGCATTGGCCACACGTTCTGAGCCGTTTGGACTTCCCTCACCATGATTCACTCCTTCCATTTACTTTTATTGTATTCAGCGTGTGTTAACACTGCGCGAATATAGACTTTTTGGCGATTATAGTGTATCGCCACAATAAGACGCACTTTGTTACCACTAATGTTGAAAACGGTTAATTTTCCAACTTGATCCGCATGAGGAAACTCTGTTCTCAACTCAGCAAACGATCGAAAGCTGCCCCGTTTCATTAATCGATACCAACGTTCAAGCGATACTTGCGTATTCCGATGTTTTTGAGCAAACTCGTTTAGGCGTTTTCGAGTAATAATATGCATGAGATACAGCTGGGAATACCTAAGCTGTGGTAGATAGTCATCTTTCAATATTATACATATCAATCTTGAGAGTAGTCTATCACAATTTGGGATAGATAGCAAGTTTAATATAGGGTAGTTATACCATTTCTAAAAGTTTATCTCGCATTAACCGAACCCACTCACGTCACACCCAGTAGGTGCGGTTTCTAACCGCACCGAGCAGTGCTGAAAAATAGCCAACCTTTTAAGAGGAATTATCAATTAGAATTGGTATTAGTTGGCACTTATTGATTGTCTGAATCAGAATTTACAGGATTTACAAGATTACGATTACCTCTTTGACAGATAACTTTCTTTGTAGTATTATCGATATATTTTTAAAAAGTTCATCAAAAGATATATGTGTCCATAGTTGCTCAATTTTAACTTGCCAGGAACAGGCAATAAATTACCCTACTACAAACCAGCGAATTTGGACAGCGAAAACTGAACGACTTTGGTGTGTAACATTTTGTGTGTTGCAACAAAAAGGAAAATTCATTAGAATAAGGCTTAAGCAGTATTGGAAAGATCACACGTACACGCGCTGATGAGGTGAAACGGATAATGAAAGTCGGTCAATTGTCTATTGGATACATTACAATCATTGTGTTGATGGTGCTGCACCTTCTGCCGGTCTGGGGTTTCAAGTATTTCCCAACGCAGGATGGTGCGAGTCATATCTACAACTCTTATGTGGTGAAGGAGTATCATAATCACGAAAACTATCGACTCCGTGAAGTCTATGAACTCAACGCGACCATCTTTCCGAATTGGACATCCCACGCGCTGTTACTCGTGTTGTTGTACGTTTTCCCGCCCCTTGTTTGTGAAAAGATTGTGCTGACGCTCTGCATCGGTCTCCTTCCGCTCTCCCTCTTTTATTTTCTCAATAGTATCGCAAAGAGAAATATAGTCTTCGGCCTGCTTGGGTTTATCTTTGCCTACAACTACCTGCTCCACATGGGTTTTTACAACTTTGTCCTCAGTATGTCCCTGTTTTTCTTTACGATGGGCTACTGGTGGAGAGTGAAAGATAAACTTCGGCTGACAAACATCATTGTCATATACCTATTGTCGTTGGTGACCTATCTGACGCATTATCACTCTTATGCGTTGCTTATCATGTCATTGACGTTCTTTCCTCTCTTCTTATCGGCTTATGATGTGTTACATCGGGTATGGGGTAATCAGGAGACATCAGAGCCACTCATGCACAGACTTAAGGAAGGTATAGGGAGACATAAACCTACACTGACCTTCATAGGTAGCCTTACACCTGCTTACTTTATCCTATTCTCCTACTACTTCTATCTGACCAACAACCACGGAGGTAACAGCAACCATAAAGGCTTTGAATGGGTAATGGACTACTTCTTCGGCATGAAATCCTTGGTCTCTTTCCACGACGATCAAGTGCTCATCGGACGCGTGCTGCTGGTCTTTTTTGCCATTGTCCTTGTACTCACAGTTATCAATAGAATCTGGCAGTGGTATCAATTCCGAGCATCAGAGGCATGGAAAGAGACCGGCGAACGGCTCTGGACGCGTGCTGTGACACAGATGGATGGGTTTCTAATCATGTCAGTCGTTATCACTGCGATGTTTTTCATAGTCCCTTGGTCGGGTTACAGTGGCGGTTGGATAAACGATCGGTTCCATCTGTACATATTCCTTATCCTGATTCCATTCTTTGCCGTCAACCTGCATAGATATACAAACTACGCGGTCGCAGGACTTATCATCGCGCTATCCTTATGGCATCTCGGTTACCACGTTCACACCTATCGTCTGTTGAACCGCGACATCGCCAATGCGCTCTCGTTGGAGGGTATGGACGAAAAGCATACGATTCTGATGAGTGAACCGGGGGAATGGGGTGGTTTTTCAGATTCGCTCGGTTTTGAACCGAAATACGTTGAACCCTTCGGTCACCTTGAGTGTTTATTGGCAGTGCATAAAGGCATCGCCTACCTCGACAACTACGAGGCGGATACCGACCATTTTCCGCTACAGTATAAGGAAGAGGATAGGGATCAGAAATTTCCTGCTGACTATGCTATCATCTGGCGGACGGAATACGGCGATGTCAGCGGTCTGGAAGAGGAATATGACCTCATCGATTCCAACGACTACAACCGACTCTATCGCCGCAAGCGCGCGTCCCCCGATCCAGAGATTTGGGGGGGCGGCACCGTTGTCTCCTTTGACATGCAGCCCGAAGAGGGTCGGACAGCACCGGGACACATTCCTGTGTATGTAGATACAACTTACACTGATGGGAAATACGGTTGGCTAACGGTGTCGGAGCGTGAAGAATCACAAAACAAATTGGCGGTTGCACAACCTTATACAGATAGCATTTTGGGGCAAGAAGACGCAGTTTTCCGAGTCGCGCTTCCGAATGGCACCTACGAAGTGACATGCTATTTCAGCACAAATATAGTAGACGAAGCGGATAGAGCTGAACCGTTAGAGATAAACCTTATCGCGAATGGCGAGAAGCAGATTCAGCGATTGCGGGTTCCTGTTGGAAACGAGACGATTGATGGACGTTACAACATCACGATTACAGATGAACATTTAACGCAAGTGATATATACCCACAAAAAAAGCAGGTACCAAAGATGGGTTTGGAGCGGTTTTACGATTCAATCGAACAGTGCGCTGCCGCGCCAAAATTGAACGAGAGCAATCAATATCTCTCCAATACATCCAGACAAAATTTCAAGCGACGGTCGTGATCCGCGAATTGTTTTAGCCACTCAACAACTGTTTTGCCATCGGAGAGTCTCGCTTTCAAATCTGCGCCATATTCTACAAGATACCGTGTCGTTTCTACATGCCCATGACCGGCTGCGCAGTATAGTGGAAAATGTCCATGCTCTGATGTTACATTGACATCCGCACCACTACTGACTAACTGTTCTACAATTTCCAAGTCCCCGTTTCGAGTCGCGTGGTGTAAAGCTGTATCGCCACGAGCGTAACGCTCTTGAACTAACTTTGCGTTGTCCCGAAGCATTGCACTGACGCGCTTCACATTGGCTAAGAAAACGGCGTATATGAACTGACGTGCCGTTTCACTCAATGGTTTGGCATGCGCATCCAAACCTCCATACGCAACGAGCAGTGATACGACTTCCTTATTGTCCGGTACTTCTCCGGCATAGTGAATCACATAGCCATCATGCGCTGCCAAATCAGCACCAGCGTCTATTAGATATTTCACAACATCATAATGCCGTCTTAATCCGGCATGAAATATAGGACGCCATTCGTATTGATCGTCCTGATTAACTGACAGCGGTTCCTGCTCAACGATTTTCTTCACTAAATCGAGGTCGCCGCTTGCTGCAGCGTCATGAATTGAACCGAGTTGCATATCTATTCTCCTCTGTTAGGTTAATTGTGTTTCCAACAATATCGTAAAGTCGAAAAATATGTGAACACTTGTAGCACAAACTGAAGGCTGGAGGACCCGCAAACTAACAGTTTGCGCTACGATAGGAGTGTCCAAACAATTATAGGATTCACTATAAATGTGAGGTGTCCATCTTTCGCCTGATCTATCGAAATCGTGTGAGTTGACTCATGGTGTCCATAACGCGTCAATCTTTCCCATGATTGACGCTACTTTTTCCTGTTGATTGTGTTCGAGAACATAGAGTAAATCCGGAAATGGGGCGGTCCGGCGGTAAAAAGCGCAGCGAGAATGCCATCCATCGTCAATAATGCCATCGTAGTAAGCAGTCAAACCGCCAACATCTTCTGCCGGATCACCAACTGTGCAAGATCCCCAATCAATAATCCCAGTAACGGTTTCCGTATCGACATCAACCAGAATGTTGTGTGAATAAAAGTCTTGGTGAATAAAAACGGGGGTGAAGGAAAAGATAGAGGGATTTGCCATTACCTGCTCGAAATAGGTAGTAATTTCTTCTTGCTGTCGGTGAGTAAGCCTTGGAAAGATGCAGGTTCGTATTTTTCCCCACATCTTGGTTATCCCTTCCTGCCACGTCTGTGATGTCGTATAAACATCGGATTCAAATAAGTGTTGCACACGGTCTATAGGAAAACGATGCAGCGCGGTGAGAAAATCTCCTAACGGCGGTTGCCACCACGTTGCTGATTGGACTTGCGGTGAACACTGATTCAGTGGCGTTCCGTTAATAAAGGCATATCCACCAAACACGAATGGATAATATTGCGTGGGTTGCCCGTGGTAGAGATACTGCGGAATAGGCAAGGGAACAGTAGGGGCAAGTTCGGTTAGTAAACGCATCTCACGTACCAAGCCGCGCGCTGCAACCTGATGTTTAGGGAAGCGAAAAACTATCCGCTGGTTGACCAGAAACGTTCGATTCGCCCAACCTTCGTAGAGTGGCTCCCATGTTTCAATCGGCAACTGTGGGAAGTTTTCAATAATTGCTGCGTGGTAGTTTTTCTCAGTCAGTTGGAGCATATTCTTCCATTATCAGTATCAAGCCAATATGTTAGGTGGACGAGTAATCCCTTGTTTCATGCCAATGGTTTCCCCCAAGTAACTCTTGCTTCTAATTGGAAACTGAGGCATCCTTCATCATCAACAAAATCAGATAATACATGCGATAGTTCTGCATTAAATGCTCTGACGTTTTCTTTACCCATGTGTTCTTTGGACATGCTTTCTCTCGAATGAAAAGACTGAACATAGTCTGAAAGCGGTTGGGAGAAACCGACCGGTGTTGTCCGCTTATCGCCAATCACGTGTAGATGTTCTCTATCCACGAGTTCTTGAATCAAGTCAATTTGTTCATGGTGTCTGTTGGTGGAATACTTGTGAATGAGTGAAAGTTCTGCATCCCCCCAAGGCGATCTAACAGGACGGTCTCCATCAATGATGACGAGATAACCATCTGCTGTCAGCACTTCCTTGAACCTTGGGAAAACTACGCGCCACTCCATCCAATGAATACTGGCTCCTGCCGTTATCATATTGTAGGGTGGATATAACTTCACTGTCTCAGCAGGGCCACGAATCCATCGGAGGTTGGGATGATCTCCATTAACGAGTAACTTCCCGACTCGGATCATCTCTTGTGAGAAGTCAACCGCATCAACGCCGTCTACGTGATTGACGAGTGCTCGTGCTATCTTTCCAGTACCACATCCGACATCAAGAACTTTTCCCCGCGATTCCCCGAGCAAATTGAGGAGTATCTGATATATCTCCTCTGGATACGGGGGTCGCAGCTCATAAGTTTCTGCCAAACTTCGGTGCTTGAATCGGGAGGCGTAATCGTCCCAGTATTGTCGAGGTCTTGTGATTTCCATATTTTTAGATGGGCAAAAAATCCAATTCCAACGCATCCCCTATAGGCACATAACCGATTTTGGTGTAGATGCTATTGGAAGTCGGGTTTGATAAATCGGTATATAGGCTGCAAAAGGAATAGCCATCCGAAAGGAGTTTCTTTGTTAGCAACAAAACGCACGAAGTCGCGTATCCTTTACCGCGGTGCTCAGGTGGCGTGTACACGAGACCGATTGTTGTTCCGTTTCTCATTGGACGGGACACGCCAGCAATAGACACGGGACCCTCGTTATCCCATACGTATAGTTGTTGATCCGTGATAAGTTTCTCAGTGCGACTTTTAGCACTCTCAAGACTGACGGGTTCCCCTATCGCTTCCGACAGACCGACAATCCATCGCGCCATGAGCGGATCATCGTCTGGACGTGCGAAACGCATCTGTCCCGGTGAAAGCGGGAGATCCGCGACGGTTCTCGCTTCAAATACACGCATGCGCTTGCTGAGCCTCACCGATACGCCAGACCTGCCTTCAATCCAACCATCAGCAAAGGCTTGGGCTTCTGTTGCTGGTCCAACAACCCCCGGTATTTGAATGTTAATTTTACGCAGGTGACGCACAAGATGAATTGCAGCAGCTTGGATATCCGTGTCAATTCTGCTTAAGATGATTCGCTTAGGTGGTGTCATTACTGCGACTCCCACGACTTGCCCTTGTTCCAAAATACTTAATAAAACGGGTAACTCAGAGGTGTAGTAGTATGGGTCTTCAGCGAGTCTATAGGCTAAACCGATCGGCAGATTGTTTTCACACTCATTTTGTTCCAGATAGATACCTGAAAGTGAAATAAGTTCGCTTGCGTGGGGGTGGGACCGTATTTCGATCACCGTTTCTCGTTTCCTTTCGTCATTTCAGTTACCATACATACAAATGGGGCTCTTCTTCCCGAATCAACTCTTTCACCTGAGCCGATTCGATTTGCAGGGCAACTACTTGGCTGCCCATGAAATTGCGCCATTCTGTATCGGGAAGTAAATCCATTTTGTAAAGAATCTCCCGAATTGATTGACAGATGTTGTGGATGATCTCGCCGCGCGCTTTATGATTGTTTGCTGATTCGAGTTTCTTGAGAGACGGTCCTATAATGTCTACCCATTTCGGGAGACTTTGTGCCTGCCAGTGCAGCCATTTCCAATATACTGGAAAACGTTTATTGAGTAGACACAAAAGTCTTAACGTGCATTCGACAAAAGCTCCTTGTCCGATGAGTAAACCTATACCATCACCGCGTTTCGCTAAACGATAGCTCGAATTGTAGTCGCCATTGTGCCAAATTCCCCATAGATCACTTGCGACCTTCCACCTCCAGATGTCTGCAGGGTAGTATGCCTTTTGGAAAGCGGATATGCGTTCGCTGAGGGCGTTAGAAGGGTCATAGAGCACAAAACCAGACGACGCGTAGTAGAGGTTGTTGTCATCAGCGGCAGCCCATTCCTCGATCGTCACCGGCGGGTAGGCAGATTCGTGAAAATCACGATAGACTGCGTCGATAGTGCTTATCTGTATCGTCCGAGGTTGCAATTTGGTAGTGTCAATTCCTAAAAACGTATCTGGAATAGCCGCTTCCAGAGCCTGAGAAATAGAAGAACCATATTCCGCGATATCCTGTGCCGATAACAGTAGTTGGCACTTGTTTGGTCCCCAGTCATGATCGCGTGACAGTTCGTCATCGGCACCAAGAACATCAGATCCTAATCCGATGACTCCAGCACTGAGACGGGGCAGGACATCCGGAAAGCTTTCTTTTAAGATGGGTAGAAAGACTTCATCAAATAAAATTTGACAGTATACGTGCCCCTTCAGCGGTAACTCATAGTTTTTAGGATTGAGTTGCGAAGGGTCTTGTTCCTTCATCAGCCACCTCTTAGATAATACGACGGTTTTATTTTTTTAATGACCTTACGCAAAATTGTAAAGTATACTGATGAACCACTGGCAAGGTTTCAACCTCAATCCAGCGCATTCACCACAGCATCACCGACCTGCGAGGTTTTGGCTTGACCACCAAGGTCGGATGGGAGGGTTTTGCCTTCCTCGACGACCTTCAGTACAGCTGCATCTATCGTTTCCGCTGCTGCTTCTTCACCCATGAACCGCAACATCATCGCACCAGAGATAATTGCCGCCAGCGGATTCGCGATGCCCATCCCCATGATGTCTGGCGCGCTCCCGTGAACCGGCTCGAACATTGAGGGAAATCGGCGTTGTGGGTCGATATTGCCGCTCGGTGCCAGTCCCATGCTGCCGGTGATAATCGCGCCGATGTCGGTGAGAATATCCCCGAATAGGTTACTCGCGACGACCACATCAAAGTCCTCCGGTCTCCGTACGAAATCCATACACGCTGCATCAACGAGCAGCGATTCTGTCTCTATATCGGGATACTTTGCAGCGACCCGCTCGAAGGCTGTATCCCATACAATCATGCCGTAACCTTGCGCGTTTGACTTGGTGATTGAAGTAACTTTGCGCTTCTTATTTCGTGCTTGCGCCTGCTCGAAGGCATAAGCGATAATGCGCTCGCAGCCGTGGCGCGTAAATATCCCAACCTGCACACCGATCTCTTCAGGAAACCCTTGGTACTGAAAACCACCGACGTTGGCATACTCGCCTTCTGTGTTCTCTCTTATCACTACGAAATCAATATCCCAAGCCTCTTTGTTTTTCAGTGGTGTGTTAATGCCGGGGTAGAGGACACTGGGTCGTTCACAGACGTACTGATCGAATCTACGTCGGATTGGCAGCAGAAGTCCATTGAGCGCAATGTGGTCTTGGATGTCGGGGTGTCCGACTGCGCCAAGATAAATCTGGTCGAACGCTGCAAGGGTATCAAGGGCATCTGCTGGCATCATGTACCCATGCTCGAAATAGTAGTCGGAGCCCCAAGGAAACTCCACAAAGTCCCATTTGATGTCATACCTATCGGCGATAGCGTTGAGGACCTTGAGACCCTCCTCGATCACTTCAATCCCGATTCCATCACCCCGAATTATCGCAATCTTATATTCAGCCATATTTCCCTTTCTATGATTCCTATTTTGCCTTTTCGCTGATTTCAACTCAAGGGCTCTCTGGTTTGTCTTTCTCGAAACAGTTCAAGACAGCATCCCACGCCAACTCGGAAGCGATATGACTTAAGACGAAGTGATTGATATCCGGATTGTCCACCTCATCTGTTGTCACAGCATATAAGACATCACCATCAGCACTGGTATGAAATGGATAAATCGCCCGTGTCATTGAACTGTGAACATGTTTAGCCAATTGGCGGAGCTCGTCGATGTTGAGTTTCTGATTGGTAACCACCAAGGTTAAAGTCGTATTGCCCACTGACGGATTCGCTTTACTATCATCGGCGGGAGGCAAATTCACAACATCCTTGAGTGTATGCCTTTTGCCCGTTTGCGGGTTGTAATGCCCTCTAACGACTTCGCCTTGGCGATTCATAACGGCTCCGAGCGAATTGACGACACTAAATACCGCAACCTTTGTGGGTCCGGTTTGGTGGAAAGCCCCACCCTGCCCCGCACTTTCGCTTTGGAAAGGTTTCAATAGCCATTTCCCACAAGTCGCGGAACGACCTGCGCCTCTGGCACCGAGCGGAAAAACACCCGACTTCGCCGTACGTAAAGCTGCGCGACCCAACGCTTTATCGGGATAGATCCAGTTATCTCGGAAGAAATCATAGATGATAGCCCCACGTACGTCATAGATACCTGAATAACGGCTCTGCGCGAATATCTCAGCAGATACCCCGGTTGCAGCCTCTAAACCGTAAAGAGAACCACCCGCAAAACAGATAGCACTGACACCACCATCTGCAGCAGCGATACCTTGAATGGTTCCAGGCATTCCGCCCCGAATATCAACGACAGATTTTGCCTCGTTAGGAAAATAGAACACAGTGCATCCTGTAGGTCCTTCCTCATACTCCGCGACACCTATATGCAGAGATGGGAAGTCAAATTCAAGAACAGGACCTTCAAATGTAGTTTTAGGTACGAGGTGTGCATTATCGTTCGTTACAGGCTCTGGATTGTCTACCATTTTTGGATTCCTTTGTGATGTGTCCTGGCTCTCATTTGCTAACACAGCAGAAGCCAACAGCACCATAGTGATTAGCAGAGAGAAATGGTTAATTTTTATTATTCGATTTTGGGTCGGCACGTCCTTAAACATTTTAATCCTCACGCAGCGAGCCTTCTGAATTTCTGTTAAAGTTTAAGCCTAATCGGTGGTGTGTGTCAAGTCCTATTAATGTATTGCCAGTTAGAGATTAACACTTAGCGGTTTGGTGTCAAAAACTTTACGCCCCTTTAGATGTTGCACGAGATAAAATATTGTGCTATGCTCTAACGCAGAGAACGGCATTAGAAAATCAGAATAACTTCCGATGATAGAGGAGAGAAAATCAATGTCAAATACGCAAGAAATTGGCTGGAACGCAGTCAGTAAAACAGGAGCCGTTGCAGCCGGTGGTGCGGGAGCTGTCGCAGCAGGGATTGAGATTCTGGAAGCAGGCGGTAATGCAGCAGATGCAGCAGCCGGAACGATTCTTGCCCTTAACGTTACAGACCACGGTGCCTGTTCTATTGGTGGTGAGGTGCCGCTCCTTATCTATGACGCAGGAAAACAGGAAGTGAAATCGCTCTCTGGACAGGGACGCGCACCGCTTTCACAAGATGCTATCGATTGGTACATGGAAAACGGGATCCCGAACGGTGACATCAAAATGGCACCTGTGCCGTCGGTTGTGGACCTCTGCACGACAACGCTCAAATTGTATGGCACAAAAACATTTGAGGACATCGTGGGTCCCACACTCGCACTACTGGATGCTGGTGAGGCAGACTGGCACTCTGATTTGGCGGTCACCCTCCGTAGGATGGTCGAAGAAGAACGGAAAACATCCGGGAGTCGTGAGGAAAAAGTCCAGGCCGCAAGCGATCGGTTCTACGGACGGAACGGCGTTAATACCGATATTGCCGATGCATTAGAAGGCTTTTACATTGACAAGGGTGGCTTCCTTCGTAAGCGAGACCTCGCTGCGCATGTTACGCTTGTTGAAGATCCCGTATCGGTAGAATATCAAGGCTATACGGTGTACAAGTGCGGTCCGTGGACGCAAGGTCCCTATCTCTGTCAGGCACTGCGGTTATTAGAAGGCTTCGATCTCAAAGCGATGGGACACTTCTCAGCAGACTACGTGCATGTGGTCACAGAAGCACTCAAACTGGCGATGGCGGATCGGGATGCGTACTACGCCGACCCAGAATTTGTGGATGTCCCGTTATCAGCCCTGCTTTCCGATGCTTATACCGAAATCCGCCGACCTCTCATTGATATGCAAAAAGCCTCACTCGAAGCACGACCCGGCGACGTAGACAATATGGAACCGCTAAAAGCGGACGGTGTTTTCAGACCGGGTGTCGGTGGAACAACGACCTGCGTCGTTGCCGACCGATGGGGAAATGTCGTTTCTGCTACGCCGAGTGCAAACGTCTATCACGCAGGTGGCACAGTCGGCCCGACGGGTGTCAGTTATGGCAACCGTCTGCGGAGTCTCAATACAACGCCGGGACACCCGAACTGTATCCAACCCGGAAAGCGTCCGAGAATTACGCTTACACCTACACTGGTGCTTAAAGACGGATCTCCGATTTTAGCAATCAGTGTTGCGGGTGGAGACTTGCAAGACCAAGCGACGATGAATTTGCTGCTCGATTTCGTTGAGTTCGATATGCTACCGGAAGCTGCTGTCACGGCACCGCGTTTTGCCACAGCACATCACGAAAATTCGTTTGACCCGAACCCGAACCGATCAGAGACCTTTGGACAAGCGGGTTCATTGACCATCAGTGAGAGTGTAGGTGAAGATGTATGTGAAGAACTTGCGAGACGTGGACATCAAGTCAGGGCACACAGCGGTGCTATTGCAGTCCCTGTTATGCTCTATATCAATAAAGCGGACGGAATGTTCTATGCTGCCGGAGATCCAGCGACTGGTAGGCATGCTGCAGGATTGGGGTAAAACGAGAGCGAAAATAGCCTGACTTTATGCATCAAAATCCCCGCGCAAGATGCGTTCGGAAGGGGATAATGCGTCTTCGTCGTCCAATGCTACCTCAATTTCTGACTTTTTCCATAGGGGTCCGACATGCATCATATTGAAAGGTTCAATTTCTGTGTTCCCCTCAACCTTACGACATACATATAAAGATTCGGGAGGAACGAGATCGGGTAGAAGCGATGAATGCGTTGTCACAATAAATTGTGTATCTTCAAGTGTCGTACGCGTTTCCAGGAATCGGGCAATGCGCTGAATTCTGCGAGGGTGAACGCCATTTTCGGGTTCCTCAAATCCTATCAATGTTGGTGGGTCTTCGGCACCCATGAGTGCTAAAAGTCCCAGAATTCGGAGGGTGCCTTCCGATAAGAGGCGGGCAGAAATGCGTTTTTCACCTTCACATAGATCCAATTCGATCTCACCTAATTCGTTGACACTGACCTCAATTCCCGTTATAGAGGGGATCATGGTATGAAGCGATTTCTCGACGGATTCAAATTGTGCCTTATTAAGAGCCTTCAAGGTGTTGAGAAAGGCGGCGAGATCCTCTCCCATTGGCCCTATATCGTGAACTGCCTTGACGGGATTTGGGAGTCGCATTTGTTCTCTCGGTTCAAGGTAGAAGGTCAGCCAGTTTGCCAACTCTCGCTGCATTGCAGCCAAATGGGGGTAGTGCGGTGGATAGTGCGATCTCGAAAGGATGCTGTAGTTAAGATAACGTTCATAGTAGAGTGGATGTGCCTGTCCCTCCATCCGTAAATGCAACCGATTTTCCATTCGTTCTAAGAAAGGCTTCCTACTCTGTTTTGGCTGCCCCTCGTCGGTTAATGCTGCGAGATATTCGTCCGCCACGCGCAAAATTCCTTGCTTGGGGAGCATTTCAATCTCAATCCGATACCGCAAATCTTTCTCGCGCACGGGCGGCAGTCGGTCTGCAGCAGGTTTATTTCCGTCTTTTGTATTTTTCGCTGCTGTCTCCCTTATTTTCTGAATACGCTGATTGACCCCTTCAATAACGGCGGTGGAAAGTTGAACGTCCACCTCTATACGAAACGACACAATCTCCTTTTCAAGGAGACTCTTGATACCTCCGTCTCCGAAAGTGAACGATTCCAGCGGATGCCCTCGGTACGGAGGTTCAAATGCGTTTTCTAAGGTTTGACAGGTCGTTATCCTGGACAGAAGTTGCAAAGCATCAAGGAAATTGCTTTTTCCCGAAGCGTTGGGACCGACAAACACGGAAAGAGGTTTGAGGTTTAACTCAAGATCCAAGAGTGATTTGTATCCTTGAATTTTGATTCGCTTCAGCATAGGATGCCTCCATTCAATACCCCAGATTCCGTAGATAATCTCGGTTAACCTTTGCAGCTTCGGCGGGTGGACGCGGCGGATACGGACGATCAAGTTCCACAGAGACCCATCCATCATAACCGACAGTTTCGAGTCCTTCCAATGCGGCTTTAACATCAAGTCCCAAGTTTCCCCCACCGAGTTCAGCAAAACGTGCCTGCTCACCAAAACGTTGCGTCCGATAATCCCAAGTTTCCGGATCGTCGGCGTGACAGTCTTTGAGATGGACATGCCCAATCCGATTTCGCAAATTCTCGCTTTCAAAAACCTGCATTGGATCGCTTCCCGCAGCGAGTATATGTCCTGTATCAAATAGCAACCAGAGACTCGGTGCTGCTGCCAAGAGTCGTTCGGCATCATCAACGGTTTCCAGCAAAGTACCGAGATGTGCGTGATGGAAGCCTTTGATGTTGTGTGCATCACAGAAAGCGAGCATCTCATCTAACGTTCGTGCGGCATTCTCGAAATCGGCATCGCTTGGATCGGGTCCACCCCATTCTGAACGTCTCAACGACGGCACTTCGGCGGCATCATTACCCAAAACAATGTTGAAACGGACTCTATCAAGTCCAGCACCACCGGCATTAACGATATGAAGACCGAGGCTACGGGCAAGGGTTGCCATTTCAACGAGTTGATCGGAACTTTCAATTCCTAAACCTTCGACTCCGTCCCAACCTGCATCGGCGACTTCACGCAATACTTTTTCTGGATTATCCCGCTGTTCACCTCTAAACTGGATGAGATGGCAAGCGAGTCTGAATTTTCCCATGAATATACTCCTTAGTTAAGATTTGCTGCTATTGAGTGCCGTTAAGGATAACTGCCGGTCTGGATTCTGATACAACCACATCTCCATGTTCTTCTTAATAGCAGCCCACTCACTGTCCAACATTGAATACCACGCAGTGTCTCTGTTTCGACCTTTTACGATTATATGCTGTCTGAAGATACCCTCAAACTTAAAACCGAGTCGCAGTGCCGCTGCCCGGGAACGTTCATTTAGGGAATCACATTTCCATTCAACTCGGCGGTATTTGAGTCTATGAAAAGCCTCACAGAGCATTAGATACATGGCTTCCGTGTTCACGTTTGATCTCTGAGAATCCGGTGAATACCATATATGTCCGAGTTCCAGTCGCCGCATATCTGAAACGATGTTGAGAAAACTCACCATACCGACCCGTTGCTTCGATTCAAGATGGTGGACGGTAAAGAAGAGTGGATCCTGCGATTCGGCTCCGTCCTCAAGCCACGTTTGCATGCTGTGCTCATCGTCAAAAGGACCGTAACTCATGTAGGTCCATATCTGTTCCTTTACATCCGATCCGTGAGAGCATCCATAGAGTTCCGCAACATCGGTTTGTGGATTGATTGGCGATAGTGTAATAAATTTACCTTCATAGTCTGCTTTTTGAGGCACATCAACATGCGCAATAGATTCGACGATATTTCCAACTTCAAGAGACGATTGTGTCATAGTAATTTCTTTCTGTTTTAGTTATTTTGCGACGGGTGTATTCGTATTTTCTGTTGACGCTCAGGGTGCGGGTCGTCTCGCTGTCTCATCGAAGTAAACTGCATTCGGATCGTCAATCCAATCGCCAATCCAACCGAGTTCCTTCAACCCGCTTTGAACAATCGGCAATGTCCCGCGTAATTCTTTCACCGGTGTCCAGTCCCGCCAATTCTGGTCGGCTGGCGGGTCGAGGAAGTCTCCAATACCATTCACAGCGCGTTGAATTGATGGATACACCATTGCGCCCAATCGTGTCTGTTTAGCTACTTCAACTACCCATTTTTCATAGGGAAACGGTTGTCTGTCGGCGACACAACACACTTTACAGAGGTACTCGATGACGTTTCCAACCGCAACAAATGCCGTTTCCACCTTATTTCGGGCTGCCATAGCCAAAGGACCGCGCTGTGAAAAATAATACTTGCCGAACATCCACTTTAACTTGCGCTCCGCGATCGCTGGTGGATATACACAATAGCGATGCTTGAGTTCTTCAGCAGTACTTGAACAACCGTAGAGAGTTTGTGAAGTCGCAATAACCCACATCATCTCATCTGGACCCGTCTCCAACCACGCCCGTAGGTCACTTTCATCGTAAAACGACCAGTGTGCCTCAAAATCACCTCGATCAACGAAAAGCTGCCAACTTTGCTCATAAGTTTCCCGATCTTCATCGGAAAGGTGACGCTTATCACCAATGATACATAGGTCAAGATCCGACCATCCATCGGTGAAACCAGCGGCACGACTCCCTATCAGCATGAGGACGGCACGCTCACCCATTTGTTGGCAAAAATCCATGGCGCGATCAACGAACTGTTGATCCTCCTGACTGAAACGGATGTCTTCGTTCATTTGGACACCTCCCTGAAAGGTTTTCATTTTAATTTTTCGGCAGAGTTACCAAAGCTACCTCAATTTTTCCAATCGCTTTTTTCTCAGCATCCAAGGCAGCATCGAGTGCCGCTACCGCTTCTCGCCTCGTGGCTTTCGTAAAATTTTCGTATTCTTTGCAGATGTTTACAAGTTTCACAACGGCTTCGATTTCCGCCTCATAAAACGTCGCCGCATCGGATAGCACACGGCTTGATGCTTCTGGAAAGCGGTGGGTGATTTCACGGAGATATGCCGCAGCATTCTCTCGCATTTCCCATAATATCCACGCTGCATGCTCTGTAAACCCTATATCCACATCGCCCTTCTGCAACATCTGCATCCAAAGTTGGTATGCAGCAAACCCAACGGCATCAACAGAAAATTACTCGTCTCATTTCAGACCTCCATTGATATATAGGTCTCAAATCATCGCTTACGAATAATAAGAGAATTGAAGACCCTACCTTCATGAGGCTCTAATCGTCGGTAGTACTCCAATCTAAAGGACCGTTGTAGGACTTCAAGAAGTGCCTCTATCTTCCAAAAAGAGAAAAACCGCTTCGGCTCATATCTGTCTTTTTCCCAGACACCCTCAAAATTTTCATCACCCCATAGACCAAGATACATTAAACCGTTTTCGTTGAGTCGCCCTGAAATTAGACCCAAAACCCGGTCAAAATCCTGTTTCGGTATGTGTAAAAGACAATTCATGGTATAGATTGCATCAAAAGTCTCGTCAATTTCGCCGAGATCGTAGCAATCTAAGACTTGTGCACGGATACCCTTTTCTGTAGTGAGTTTCACCATTGTCGGCGTATTGTCCACCGCCAAAACCCGGAGGCCTTGCGTTTGAAAAAACAGCGCATCCTGACCGTGTCCACACCCGATTTCGAGGAGTGTTTCTCGTCCTTCATTCTTCAAGAATTTGAGAAATTCTGATCGTTCTTGCACCTTGAATGCATCAGGAGAGTAAGACGCCCTTTCTTGAGCGTATTTTTCGTACGTTTTAACGAGTGCATCAGTGAATTGCATCATATCAGTAATTCCCTCTGGTATGACAACTGGCACTTTGACGATCAAGTAGAAGTCAACGATTAATGGGTAAGCAAGCGTTAATATCGATTTTATAAATCTTCCGTCTTGCGAGACAACGGATAGGCGGTACTATGGGTCGCACATTGGACAGTTCCCAACAGACATAGTTAGGCATCCAATCCATCCCTTGCGACTCCGCTTCTTCGCGTGTCCATTCGTGAATACCCGTAATGTCCACGACTGCACGCGCCAATCCATTCGGGTCTTCCTGTCCTTCTTCGGTCAAGTAGACTTCGTTCTCCACAAGCACGAGATCGAGAAATGGGAGCTTTGGCGGAAGCCAACGTCGGATTTCGACGACCTTCTTTCCGGCGATAATATGCTGTACAGATGGTGAAACTATGGACAAGGCATTAACCATCAAAATTGATTCATTTCCAGTCGTCGTCTGGCGGGTATATCATGGAACTGCCGCTGCCTGCGCCTTTAAAGTCGTTTTCAGCGAACCAGTCTTTAACGGTATCCCGCCACTTAATGAAGTGTGGTGCTTTCAGATGCTCTTGGAACGCTGCTTCGTCCACATAAACCTCGTAGAGCCAGATCCGATTCGGATCGGCACCGTCCTGAATGACATCAAACCTCAGGCAGCCGGGTTCATTCGCAACAGAGCCTTTGGCATCGTCTATCATTGATTCGATGAACGCCTCTCTGTGTCCTTCTTTAATCTGAATGGGAGCGATGATAACAAACATGTTCTTTTCCTCCTATAAAGGATTTTCAAGTCCGATTTCTTTCCAATTTCGGTGTGATAGTACCGAGCTTGCATTAACCTATCACACTTAGGAATAGATGTCAATTGAATCAGAGCTATTTAGTTTTAAGGGTTAAGTTTACATATCTGAAGCCTTCCCGTTTCTGGATGCCCGAATTTATTCGGGGCGGCACACTTTTCCCCAACAAGTTGGGGCATCCGAATGTAAATTTTGGAAAACTGAATGACCCTGCAATTGAATGCCTCTGCTTGACATCAATTGGTAAAAATAGTATTGTTAAACTCAGGTTATAGAAATAGAATAAATTAACGCGAGTTCAATTTAAACCTGAAAGGATACCTTCATGAAGTTACGTATAAAATTACAACTCACTCTCGTCTGTATTTTGTGCCTTTTGCTTTTGTCAGTTTCCGATGCAACCGTTCCTTCCCGCTACGCGAAGCAGCCCACCGAATGGTTTCAAAGCGCGGAAGGCCGCCGCATTGCCGACAATGTCCTTACGTGGCAGACACCGCACGGCAGTTGGCCCAAGAATCGAGACACGGCATCTGAGCCGTTTGATGGCAAAAGTGACGACCTACACGGAACGTTTGACAACAGTGCTACCACCGGCGAACTACGGTTCCTGGCGCGTGCGTTTCGTGCGACAAACGAGCCGCGCTACCGAGAGGCATTTCTCAAAGGTCTTTCCCATATCCTTGAAGCGCAATACCCGACGGGTGGCTGGCCTCAGTTCTATCCCCTAAGCAAAGGCTACCATCGCCACATCACGTTCAATGACAGTGCTATGACGCGAATTCTCGAACTTCTCCGAGACATCTCTGAATCTTCAGACTATGGGTTCTTGGAAATGGAGGATCGCACGAAGGCGAAAGCTGCTGTAACCAAGGGCATCGACTGCATCCTACGCACGCAGATTAAACAAGAGGGTAAACTCACTGCTTGGTGTGCGCAGCATGACGAGAAAACGCTTGAACCTGCGTGGGCGCGTTCCTATGAGCCGCCATCACTCTCAGGTGCTGAAAGCGTCGGGGTCGTGCGCTTTCTGATGTCAGTCGAAGAACCCACACCAGCGATTATCGCCGCTGTCGAGGGGGCTGTTGCATGGTTCAGGAGGGTCACAATCCACGGCATCCGCTTAGAGAAGTTTACTGATGCCGCGGGGCAGGACGATAGGCGAGTCGTCGCGGATCCCAACGCGGGGCCGCTCTGGGCGCGTTTCTACGAGATCGACAGCAACCGTCCCATCTTTCTCGATCGCGACTCGGTGGTCCGCTACGTGTTCTCCGAGATCGGACAGGAACGCCGCACGGGCTACGCCTACTACGGTAGCTGGGCTACCAAGTTACTCACAGATGAGTATTCACGGTGGAGAGAAAAACACAAACTCCCGAAGGAATGACCGACCTAAATCCAAATTCTACGCCGATGCAACTGTCAACGCCTTCAGTTTGTCGTTATCCAATTCGACACCGAGTCCGGGTCCTTCAGGTGGATAGAGATGGCTGGCTTCTGCTCGGATGCGTTCTTTTGCCGGTGATGCCGTATAAAGCACGGGTCCCATCGGATCACACGGCAAAGAGAGGTTGGGCATTGAAACGCCGACATGGACTTGCGCCGCTGTTCCGAGTGTCGATTCCTGATCGGTGCCGATGAGGCACCTGAGTCCCGCCGCCTCTGCTAAGGCAAACAGGCGACGAATATGCGTGGGACCTCCCGATACACACGCCACATTAAAAACAGTGCAAGCACCGCGTTCGGCTGCCGCATATCCGTGCTCTAAACTGCTAATGTGTCGGCTCACAGGCAAATCCATGCGTTTGGTGAACTCGGCAGATACCCGCAGACTCTGCGAGGGTTGCTCAAAATGGTAGGGGGTATGATGTCGAAGTACATCCGCATAACGCAAAGCGGTCTCCCAGTCGTTGAAGCGACCGGAGAAATCAATCTGTTTGAGTTTAATTTTCTCACCGAACCTCGACTTCATTTCCGTCAGGAACCGGTCATCCAAAGCACTATCACCCGATACGTAGTAGCGAAAGAGATGGTGTCCGAGATCTACCAACCGTTGCAGATAACCCGCCGTCTTTTCAAAGTCTTCCCGCACCTGCCACCCGAAGATTGGGTAGCAACAATAGACACTATCGCGCATCTTACCGCCGAGCATTTGATAAACGGGTACACCTTGGACCTTGCCGTTCAGGTCATAAAGGGCGAGATCAATGGCGGAAGCGAGGTGTAGATTGCTAACCGTGCTATCGAAATTTTGTGCACGTAGGAACTCGTTGATTTCCGTGATACGGGTGGCGTCCCGTCCGACGAGTAAATCGTTGTAGCGTTTAGCGACTGAACCTAAATCCTCGGCTCTACTGTCGGAGGCTTCCCCCAATCCGACGGGACCATCGTCTACATGGACTTTGACGATAACATGCCCTGATATGTGCCCGTAGTAACGTGGTGTTTCAATCTGAAAACTCTCAATTTTTGTGATTTTCATTTTGTCTCCCGAAGGTCAAGAACGGCTTGGTAGTGTTTGGTTACCCGACCGTTGTATTTCGTCTCAATGAGATTAACAATTCCGTCAAATAGAAGACCCCTATTTTTGTCAGACAAGGCGATGTGTCCTGAATAAGTACCCAAGAGTTTGATGTATTGTTCAGATGAATACGTTTGTGTCCATGGATAGGCGCGCTTAATTGGAGTCTGAAAAACTTCCATGCCGGGGAAATTTGTGGCGTGTGTAGGGCGACTCGTGGTCAGCGGAGCATAGTATTTATCGTAGAGACGCTGGCTCTCCGCAAAGAATCCCTCATCCTTTCTGACATGCTGATTCGAGAAAACAGCAAGGAAACCGCCTGATCCGAGAACCTCGGACACCTTCAGGTATCTTACTTTTGGATCCACCCAATGAAAGGCAGTAGCAGAAATGATTAAATCGAATTTGCCTTCCGGTTCCCACGCCTCAAACGCTTCTCTCACAAACGAAACATTTGGAAACGCCTTCAATCTTTCACTCGCAACAGCGATTAGGTCGGCACCGATGTCCAGACAGACCAGTTCATATCCGCGTTCTGCAAAAGAGCGGGTCGCTTTTCCTGTGCCGCAGCCGATTTCAAGGATTCTACTGTGGCTTCTGAGACCAGAAAGGCCTATGACATCTTGGATGAGTTCTTCAGGGTATCCCGGACGGACCTCTTCATAGAGCGTTGCGGCGGTATTGAAAGTAGTTTTGAGTGCAGTGTTCGACATAAATTTTCTTTTTCTGGTGAATTATGAAAACAAATAGACACTTCAGTGAGTGGCGGATCAGAAAGAGATTTCTCACCGCTGGTAGGATTTCCTGGGAGAACCCTCTATCAAAAACGCCTCGCCTATCCTCTGGTGTATATTTTACCATAGTTCCAACTATATAACACTACCAATGATTTGTTGTGGGTGCCTGCTAAACTTACATTTTTTCTTGCCTTCTTTCCACCTATATGCTATACTATTCAAGCCAGTTTGGGTGGCACTGCAAAGCGTCCACACGATATATTTGCCATACCCTCGCAGCGGATAAATAGACTGAGCTGGAAAATTTGATAACCAATAAATCCTACTTTTTTCGGAAATCAAGGCAACGGCAAGTAAATCGGGACACAGAGATAAAATCTTCAACCTTGATGAATTCCATACCTTTCTAAGATAAGGAGTCCGTATGCCTGAAAATCGCCCAGCGATCACAGACGAAAATTACCGTTTTTATCACGCCTCGTGTCTCAATATGCCGGAATGTGAGGATAATTCTATCGCCTTGACAATTACCTCGCCTCCATACTGGAACGCCATTGACTATGATACCCACACCAGTGACAATGAAGCGTGGTATAGGGAACGGAACTATGACGGACTCGGTAAAACTTATGAGGATTGGCTTACGACCCTCAAAAAAGTATTCTCTGAAGTCTATCGGGTCACAATTGACGGTGGGTTTTGTGCTATCGTTATCGGGACAATCCTTCATAAAGGTAAACACTATCCGGCACCATTTGATTTAACAAGTCAGTTGAACGACACAGACTGGCACTTCCACCAAGATATAATATGGAACAAAGTAACCGGTGGTGTGAGACGCGCCGGTTCATTTATCCAGCACCAAAAGCCCGGTTACTATTACCCGAATATAATGACCGAATACATACTCATATTCCGTAAAGGCGATAAACCCAGATACGGTTCACAGCCTACGCTCCCAATAGACGACGTATTCAAACGCGATATAGCCAACTCGATTTGGCATATTGCACCCGTTCCACCGAAAACGATCGACCATCCGTGTCCATTCCCTGATGAACTCGTCCGACGGTTAGTGCTACTCTATTCTGAAGAAGGCGATGAGATACTCGATCCATTTCTGGGAAGCGGACAAACCGCTCGGGGAGCCTTGAGGTTCAAACGCAAATGTATCGGATACGAGATCGAATCCAAATATATTGAACTAACGTGTCAACGGCTGTATGAAGAACCGCGACGGAAATATCATCTACTACCAAAGGTAGAAAAACAAGAAGTGAGGTCTGAAGATCAATTGGTGATGTTCGGTTCGTAAATACAAGGGGTAGAACAGTGGCACAAAACGGGCAAATGTTTTTGTTCCGGGAGACCGAAACAAGCGGAGAAACGATGAACTTTGAGATGGAAAGGAACTGCTTCAAACACTTGAAGGAAAATCTGAGTAGTGAGGCAAAGGAGGAGTACGAGACAGGAGTCAAGCACCTTGTTGAAAGATATAACACGGCGATCTATGAAAATAGGTTTACCGTGGGCGGTGTTATTGAGGTCTTTACTTTAGCGTTGATGCGCTCTACTGGGATAGAAATTGAAGGCTGCGGGTCAGAAGCACAAGGTGGAGATTTGAGACTTCCCAGTGGACAGATGTTTTCTCTCAAAAGTTCTTTTACAAAAGGTGGGAGCGTTATTCTCGTCAACACAAGAGGAGACAGCAGAACTGATGGGGAGACCGCCACTCTGTTCGTTTTATCCAATGTGGGAATTGTCTATGGTGACCCAGCGATGGCACAAGCAGACGATCTTAATCGGGTTGCAGATAATTTACAAATAAAACGTCCGGCTCTTAATCGCTTTGCGCAAGACCCATCGAATCTTATACCAGTGGAAATTCCTTTGAAACCCCCAACGGAAATGGCAGATGCCAGTATGAAAGCCAGCGATGCCGTTGCCCGACAACTCATGAACGAACTTAACATGCATACGCTACGAGATCAGATATAAAATCTACAGAAAATCCCACAAATCCTGATTCAGGCAATTAGTGATTCCACCTTTCATCCCTATCTTCTTCCAATTCTCTATCTTCCCACCCTCCAATCCTACAAATCCAAGTTCTGATGGAAACCGATGGTTGGCAGCTGACTTCTAATTTCCATACCTCTCAGAATAATTAACGATTCTCAAAATTTTGCAACAAAGTGAATGAAATTAGTCAACCCGTCCAATGTACAAAATGTGCGCAGCCATATCCACGATAGCGGGCTCCGTCGCTGTTTCCAAGACTAACTCGACCCAACGTTCCCACTTTGTTGGATCCTCCGCCACCGCGTTGGTAGCTTCGGGTAACCCCGTTGAAAGTCCCTCACAGCCCACCATCTCCAGTGTCGTCAATCCACACGATTCAGCGAGTTGTTGAAGTTCAGAAGCCCGAAAAAAATGCCACAGCGTATCGCCAACAATATTATTTCCTCTTCCTTCCCGTATTAACTCCCAGTACCGGGGCGTTATCAGTTCCTCACTGACTCGACTGAGAACCGTCCGCAACATTGCGAGGTATCCCACAACGGCGATGCAGACAATCCCACCAGGTTTGGCGACCCGAACCAATTCAGAAGTTGCTTGGGTTCGCTCGGTTTCATCACTGATATATGTTAACGGACCGCCGAGACATAGCACTGCGTCAAAGTCATTCGTGTTAAAACGTGAAAGGTCGCGTATATCTCCAACGACCGACGCGACCCATCGGTTTGCAACGGATTCCGGTTCCGACTTGATTTTTTCTTCAGCAAAAGCCGTGTATGTTGGGTCAATATCCAAAAGCACAACATCATAACCTGCCCGACAAAGTTCGAGCGCGTAACGCCCTGGTCCGCCACCAGCATCTAAAACCTTACCTGTTTCAGGAAGGTATTCCCGAAGGTAATGCATCGTGACCAAAAATTCCAGTGAGTTGTAAGCATCTTTCACAAGTCGATTCCATTCGCCAGTTTCAACTTCATTTTCTTTTTCCATGACAGCTATATCCCACCATAATTGCGTGCGTTGTCCAAAAACGACTATCTATTACAAGTCACCCTCAAAAACAACATTATATCCATTAGGGGACCTCACTATAATTGTACAGACATCACCAAAATCGTAGGTGTACTTTTTTAGACCTTGCACTATCTCAAGATTTTTCTCACCACAAATATCTAAAATTTCTTGGACACTGTTTACGGCAATCTGCCAAGTAAAGTGTTGAGAGACGACTTCAACGTTGACATCGCTTTTGCGACCAAGCCCAAACTCAATATCATCCCCATACTGTATTGCCTTGAAGTCTTCATCATCGTAAGAGAGTTCAAATCCCAACGATAAATAAAATGCTACTTCAGCATCCAAGTCTTTCACTTTCAAAATTGGCATCAGCATCGTGTAAGGTTTGCTTCTCATATATTACCTCCGTTCGTGTTTCTATATCTTTAGACAGAAACCCAACGAACCAACTTGCATTATATATGGCGCGCGTTGGCGGAAAATGGTTGCATAATTTTTCAGAAAAAGAAAGGATTGTGGGAAGAGAGAAAAAACTGACGCAAACAACATTATTAACAGGCGACACAAATGCCTCACACCCGATCCGCCAACTCTGATGGATGGGTCAATACTGGATAGCCTGCCGCTCGCTGGATCACAATATCCTCTCCGAGCAAGTCTGTATGCTGACGGAGGAACCACGCGGCACAAAATGGGGACATCCCAACTTGGGCTGCGCCTCGAAGTTCGTCGCTATTGCCGTCCCCTATGAATACGCAGTCTGAAGGCGCAACGTCCAAATTTTTACATGCATGTTGATAGATGCGAGGGTCAGGCTTGACCATCCTGACCGCATGGGAAAATATGGTCACCTCAAAGAAGCCGGACAAAGGACTACTTTGCCAATCTAAGACTTCAGAACCATCGGTATTACTGATGAGACCGATCCTAATATCTGAAGTGGTAATTTCATTGAGCATATCAAGGATTTCGGGCTCTATACAACGCAGATGTGCGGTAAAAGCAGATTGGCGGCGTTCAGCGAGTGTCTTAATCGTACTTTCAGGAGATTTTCCATCAAGCTTCCCAACGATATAACGGAGAGACGTTGCATAGTCTAATTGTCCCGTAGTTCGTGCCGGTCGATGCTTCACATATTCTTGCTGAAAGTCCTCTACAGGCAACTGTAAGGTCTGCGCGACTTCAATGATTGAAGGGTGACCCGCGTCGAATTCTGAGACGAGCGTTTCAAATAAATCGAAGATGATTACCTTATATCTAACCAATTCTAAATTCCTATGTTAGTGATTATTGATGCTGGTATCTGAAATTGCGAGACAGACATCTTGATGGACACAGATAGCATTAGAGTTCTCCCCTTGACATGAGGCCTTTTGCCTTCAACTCGGCATAATCCGCCAGGTGTTCGTGGTAAAAGTATTTTTGTTTTATCTAAATTATACTGCTTTCGGACGTATTTGAGACACAAAAATTACGAAGTTTTTATAGGCACACCGAGTGCCTCATACGCCTCATCGCGGACGTATCCGAGTTTCTCAGCCAAATGAATAGAAGGGGCATTCTCACAACTGGCAGACCAATGCGGATAAATGCCTTGCTCCAAGCAGTGTACAAGCAATGTAGCACCGACAGCCGTCGCGAATCCCTTGTTGCGAAAGTCAGGATGCGTTTCAATCCCAATATGAATCCCTTCGCGACATTGCATCAATGAGACAGCGTGACTAACAATGCGCCCCTCGATTGTTGCACAGAAGCCGATTCCCCGTTCAGCAAAATCAGCCGATGAACTGAAACCTGGGAAACTGGAAAGCCCTTCATTTTTCAGTCGGGTCGCCAAGGGGATGTCAACTTGTTCAATGTGGTAATCAAGAAGGATTCGTTTTTGGAGGTTCTGCAGATGTCTGAGATTGAGTGATTCCGAAGAAAATGTAATGCCTTGCATTTGTTTGAGATGATGACCATGGACTTGAAATATCAACTCACGCCATACCTCTGAGGTAGGAATAACCCACATTTCTGATAATTGTTGGACCAATTTTTGCGCTATCGGATGTGTCACATCGCCGCCGAGTATCGCCCAACCGGGATGCGTTAACTGGGCAACCCGTGGATTTGTTTTTGAATCCGCAAGCGCAATACCACTATGCCCTTCAAGAACGCTGTTGACAAAGATGCACTGCGGAAGATAATTGGCAAAGAGCGGAATAAGTAAACTTCGTTTATCTGGGTCAATTGATACAATGTTCACTGACTTACCTTCCACAAAAATGTTAAACGCCGTTATCGCTTGAGTGTGTTGACAATTTCTTCGTTGCCCTCACGCAATGCCATGTCGAGAGGTGTCTCTCCCTCATAGGGTTGAAACACAACCCTCTTGAATTCACGTAGGGGCCAGACCAGTGATGTGACCTCATCTGTCCATTCGGTGAACTGTTTGGGACGATACATTCGACTGACTGTTTTCAGCGATGGGTCGGCACCGTGGTCTAACAATAACCGAACCATCCGTAAATTGCCCAACCGGGCGGCGAAATGTAGCGGTGTTTCCTTACCGTATTCAACGAAATGCTCGTTATCCATGATGGGTTCTTCATCAAGTCCGCTCAGTGCCTGTGCATTGACATCCGCGCCTGATTTAATCAGGATATAGGCTTGTGCAAGATGCGTATCGTCATCGTGCCGGGATTGCACATGGAGTACGGTTTCGCCGTTGTAGGGCCATGCGAAATTCGGATCCAATCCGTTTTCCACCATGAGCAGAAAGGAATCGAAGTTAGTGACACCAACGCCGTGAAACCCAAGATAGGAGGGTTGATTGACCTCGGTTCCCTGACTGATGAGATACCGGTTAATTTCATAATCAGAGCTTGGCCAATGCGTACCGAGGTCACTATTGTTTACATCGGCACCTGCCTCTACAAGTGCCTTGACTTTATCGAGATCTTTGATCTTAATGCTTGCAGTAAAAAGCGGTGATGTTCGATTCACTTTTACGTTTACGAGTTCCGGTGCTTCAGCAAGCATTTGTCGAACTGTCTCTGCATCTGCTGTTTCAAATTCTGTCCGCCAGCGTTCAATGCGTTTTTGGTTCATTTTATTTCCTTGTGATGATAGACCTACTTATGGTGAATTATGAAAATAAGTTTACATCTTGTAGGGGCACCCCTTGTGGGTGCCCGTAACCTCACCCGTCCCAATGTAAAAGTAATTCTAAAATCTACCATAGTTTGTTAGCATTTTTATGTATCACCCTCAATTATCTTCCAAATAGTTTAACACATACGCGGAGAAATTCATCAGAAATTCGTTTATTGAACAGTCAAATACCATTTTTAACTTGATATCCGTTAATAAAAACAGTATAATATATCATAATCCTTTCCAAAGAGGGAATATTGTATCAGTCTACAAAACGCCGGCACGAAAACCGACACAACATTTTCAGCGGTTATATAAGTTTCTTACTGGCTGCTAACCGCTGACCGCTAACTCAAAAATGTTACACTTTTCGCCAAATTATTTTTTTACAACAGAAAAATTAAACACCAACGAACCCCTATGGCCACTATGTTCTCTAACGTTACACACCACACACAAAATGTTACACCAGTGTAACATTTTTAAGGGGAATTACGAAGAAATATATCGTTAAGTTAATACTATATTCACGCCTGTTTTCACCAAGAATAGGCTGATTCAACATCAAAACAGAGACACACCACTTTCATAGTAACCCCCAAAAATCCTTAAAAGGAGAAACCCGCCTAAACCCACGCCACCATTGGTGTTACAAAGGTAATTCCGAGAGATGAAAAATTCAGATTCATAGTAACAGAAAAAAAACGCCCCTTTCATAGACAGCCGACAAACCCACGCCACACCTGACTTTATGCGGGTTTTAAAAGCACAATTTTCAAAACGTTACTATGAAAACTATGAAAACTATGAATCCCAACGCCGCTGAACCCCGGTTCATGCCATAAGGCATGAATACCGTTGATTCCCTATGGCTACAGAAATGTCGCCGCGACGGGACTGTAGAAAAAAAATCACACCAATCTCATAACCTCTACCTTGTAGCATAAACTGTTAGTTTGTGCATCTGGCGAGGTTCGGAAACCTCGCCACCATAAATGCCCCTATTAAGGCGCGCAGAAGGGTTCCTATTTATCAAGGAGTGGATCTTATAGAGGATAGAGCGTGCTTCAGGTTAGAATTCGTACGTCGCGCCGAAAGGGATTGTCTAAGACAGAAAGGTAGTAAGGGGTAAAATTAGGAATTCGGCTATGAGGAAGGTTTAGCCAGTTCTGAGAAGTTTCTTGGCTGCTTGGGACCAGTGCTGCTTAATCTCTTGAGGCACCCGAAGGCGTTCACCGGTATGGGGCAGGACACGTCCATAGCCGATGTCCAGCATGGGTCGGTGGGTGCCGGTCTTATTCGGCATGCCGACATGCCACAATCGCATATCACGAAGGATGAGAGAACCTATAGGCATGACCGCTTGTAGCGCGGGTAAGTGCTTACTCCGTTCACCGAGATACCGAACATCCTCAGGTGGAGAATCCATAATCAGATGCGAGCCGGGCCAGATTTTTGTAGCACCATTCTCCTCTAAGAAATCAACTAACGGAATATCAACATAAATACCCGTAACCGGTAGCACACACGGCAATTCAGGAAACAGGTGATTGCCGTCACGATGCGGTGCTTTTTCCACTTGCTTGCCATCTACATCTGGCGGTATATTATGAATTCCGCAACGGAATAGTGCGATCTTCTTGCCCATAGCAGCCTCAATCACTTGAAGCGAGAACGGATTGGTGATAAATTGGTGATGGAGAAACGGCATCTTGACGACATGCCGCGCTTTCCGTTCCTTTCCCTGTCGAACAATCTCGAAATAGGCGGTCTGTGCCTCCCTGACAAGCGCAAGCGGCACAGCGTTCTCAAGGATAACAGCACCGACCTCTCGGAGTAACCGAACCGCCAAATCGAGATTCGCAGCACACATTTTTCCGTCTGCTTGCTCTTCATCCGTCAGCTGAATTCGCATTGTCTGGCTCCTACAAGAATAGTGATAGACCGCGAAAGGTATTGTATCAAGATGCGCTACGCCAACTTACCGCGTAGCAGTGGGTTGTCTTTCATCACTTCGCCATCGCGATTCCGCGTACCCGATTGCATGTAATGAAGGACCATCGCTCGGCGGTCTCGGGATGAGCGGTTCGGATCCGTCTGGTGGAGTGTCATGCAGTGATGCACCATCCCACATCCAGCTTTAACTGGCACGGGTATAGCACGATTCACATCAGCATTCACCTCCAACAACGCTGGCAACTTACCTTTCTCTGACTGTGCGCGTCCGTGTGCCGCTAATCCTTCCAAGTAACTGCCGGGGATAACGTTCATACAACCGTTCTCTTCGTCGGCATCGTCGAGTGCTATCCAGATGCTCACAAGATTCGGCGGGTCGCATTGCCAATACGCATTGTCCTGATGCCAATAGACTTCACCCCCGTGATAGGCGGGTTTGTAGAGAGCCTGATCGTGGAATAACTGGATATCGGGACCGATCAAACTCTCGGCGATGTCTAACAACGGTTCGTGGTAGAGCAGTTTCCGATATTCCTCATCCAAACGCCACATCTCCATGATCTGTAACATTTCTTCGTCACGATCAGCGTCTTCATCGCTTTCCGAGTCCCCGACGACTGCGAGGTTACGCAACCCCTCACCGATTGTGTGGCGTTTCTGTGCAAAGAGTGCGTCGTAATGTTCACGTAGCACGGCAAGGTGTTTGTCATCAATGAGTCGTTTTTCTATGTTGAGATAGCCTACCTGTCTGAATTGTTCGACCTCTTGTGGTGTAAGTTTCATAACACAGCTCCTTAAAAGTTTATTTCAATCCACATCGGATTCTCCAAGAATCTTCTGATAGGTCTGCGATGCTACGTTATACGCCTCGCGGGCGGCATCGCGTTCCTCCTCTCGAATACGGTCAACCTTTGCGTTCCAGCAGACTTCTACAGCCTCCAAGCACCACTGTGCACTCCTGCGACTTGCACGGATTGGTTTGCCGTCCACAATAACAAAAACCGGATTCGTATGAGACGACGGGAAGATGCGTAGTGCAACCCAACTCGACCTGTCAATGGATGCCTCAAATTGAACGGGAACGACTTCACCATTAGCCACGACTTCTTGCGTCTCAACCGATTGCCCGTTGACGATGAGTTCAACAGGCACCTTCTGGCTTTCCGCAATGCGAGCGCGTTCCACGTCCCAATAGGGTTGCTGTTCCAATGGACGATTCTTTATCTCAAGATTCGGTGTCTCGTTAAGGCGTGCAGCAATACGTGCAGTGACAGTTACCGTGCCGGGCTCTTCCAAATCCAACTGGCTAATCTCTCCGGTTGGCGATTTTTCTCCCACGGGTACACCGCCAACAGTGAAGTTCAACAGATGACTTTTGCCATCCCCGACGTAGGAGCGACCATCCTTCAATCCGTCTACCCATGCATCGAAATTAAGAGGACCGGGGGGCATTTTTACATAGATACGACCCAACCCAACGCGTTCACCGTAAATGCAAGGAAAATCCGTCTCGCCGCTGATTCTCGTGCGGAAACCACAATTGAGAGTGTGATACCAGATACTCAGTTCCCAAATAGCCGGTGTGTCTACCGTAGAGATGAAATCGACAGCATCATGAACGACATCCACGATGTACTCGTTCGCACCGATACCATCAAAAGGCGGCATGTTGTAATTAGGGAGTTCGTCTCCATCCACTTTTAAGCCCCAACCACTGTGACTGAAGCCTGTCACCGCGCCCTGTTCCTTTGCCCACTGGAGGACAGGCAGATCCCAACTCGGCCACTCCTCTATGCGTTCAACACCGTTGTAGTCGTCCTCAGTGAGTCGGAGTATGGAGAGATGTCCGGCGTGCGAGGACGGGAATCCTGAAACCTCCACATCGTAGCGCATCACATAGTCGTCGGTCGAGAGTTCGTGAACCTTGCCATCAAAAAACTGCTTTTGGTAATACCAGCACGGTCCCCAAGAGAGTACACACCCTACATTAAGGTCTTCACCGAGAATATGGCGCATCATGTCCTCAGGCGTAACCCCCTCCGTCGGACTTTCATAGTGTGAACACCCAGCGGCGTGTACGTGATGGTCGCCGGAACGCCAACCCTCTGCTGCTATATGGATCCATCTTTCCAGATGAAAGGTTTCTTGATGCGTCTCGGCATTCGGAACGGTAATGGTTTGGGTCTTTATCTTATATTCGGGTCCGCGTGTGTATTCAACGGTATAGTTACCGGGTGGTAGGAGAACAGATTCACCACTGTGCCGATAAATTTGATTGTGAAAGAAGAAATCGGGTGCAAGTCTGCGTCCACGTGACGGATACACCCGATTTAATGCGTCGCGAATGATAAAACCCGCTGTTGTTGGTTTCCCGTCGAAGTCCAACACTTCCAAGGTTACCGCCACCGCTGTTACACAGTCGAATAGGATAGGTACTTCGCTTCGGAAGCCGAGGTCCTGTGTCCCTTGACCAACGTTGAAACTAAGGGTCGCTTCTCGCTTTCCCGCATCGCGACTGTAGAGTTGAACGATACGATACTCCAGTTCTAATCCCGAAAGACTCGCTTTCAAAGGTGGATTGGTATAGACTTCAATATCCAAAAAACGATGTGGAATATCGCTTTTCGGCACGGTTGTCTCCGGATCAGGACTGCCGGTAGAACGTTTATAAAGGGGTGCGGCATTCGCGCTTTCTGCGGCTAAGGGTGCCGTCACGCCAGCCTCGTTGTGAACTTTCACCAAAAAAGTCCGCCACCCCTGCTGCATCAGCTCCTTATTTACCGGACCTTCCTTAACCTTCACACGGCTCTCAGGATTGATGTTGACACCGACCAGACAATATAGGTCAAGCACCTTCTGAATGTCAGCAATTGCTTGTTGGTGATCCTCGGAGACCAAGGCTTCCTCGATTGCTGAGAGGTCGCCTTCAGATAGGGGTGAACCGAGATAATCGAGTGCTTCAATGAGCCGTTGGGTTGCTGACACGAGCGGTTGAAATTCTACTTCACGGACGAGGTCCAGTTCAGCAGTGAACCCGACTGAAGTGAAAGTGATGAGCAATAGGCAGCCGATACATAGGAAATGAAAATGTCTGTTGGATCCTTTTCTTAGCGGAGTGCTATATCGATTTGTCATTCGTTGCATAGTGTGTTCCTCCTAATCGTTGATTGGTTTCTATTACGAATGCCGTAGTCTACCATAATGTGCGGTAGATGTCAAGTTCACAGTTGTAGGACGTTTCCATACATCATGTCACGTGATAATCCACACCATACTGCACCAAGCCCAATCGCCGTGCTACACCTTGAGAAGCGATATTGGCCCACGAAGTGCTGTAGAGCGGAATAAGGTTTAAGGTACGAACAGCCAAAGCCCACGCTGCGACAACCGATGTTGCATGCCCACGCCGCCGATAACCAGCCAGAGTCTCAACGCCTGCTTCATGGGCGCGTGCCGAGGCACGGACACTTCGGCAAATTGACACTACCTGCGAATCCTCTATGATTGCTAAACACGGGTGCGGACTATTTAATTCCGGCCTTATGTCGGCTAAATCTCCCTTTAGAAGTCTTGCATCTTTACTTGATAATAAGTGGATAACATTTGTCGGTGGGGCAATGTGTTCAGGAAAGCGATAGGCGGGCCCAACCCAGACCCGTTCAATCGGTGCGTGACTTTGAAGAATATCCTCGAATTGCCTACGGTTCTTTGGAATCTTCTGCGGATTCATGGGCAGCGGTTCAGCAGCGGCAACTTCTTTGAGTTGTGTAACTACGTGGTCGGGAAGATTGTGCCGGAACTTACATATTGAACCTTCGTTGGTGTATCCAAAGAAGAAACGAGGTGCTGGTTCTGCAGCACCGGTAGGTTCGTTGATATGTTGAAGACACCCATTCTCGTCCTGCGTGAATAGCACTTCAACTTGCATTTTCATGAGTTCAATATCGGTTTGATGAATACTCATCTCTTATACTCTTGAAATTCACAGTAACTCTGATACCGAAACTCTGAGATGTCTCCTGTTTTCAGGGCAGCCTGCACCGCACAACCTTCCTCATGAACATGCGTGCAGGCACCTTTGACGCAACGTTCTCGGAGTGAATTTATTTCTGGGAAATAGCGGTCCATTAAACGAGATTCGATGTCCCAAAAGTGCAACTCGCGAAGCCCCGGTGTATCGGCGATAAAACCGCCGAAATCCAAATTGTAAAGTTGGGTTGAAACGGTCGTGTGTCTTCCGCCTCGTCTCGGGTTCACCGCGTTCGTCTTCAATTTCAAACCGGGTTGAATAGCATTCAAAAGCGAAGATTTCCCGACCCCCGATAATCCAGTGAGTGCCGAAATCTTTCCTTTCATCCACGCTTTCAAATCCTCTATTCCCGCGCCAGTCGTTGCACTTGTAAGGATTGTTCGATACCCGATTCTCTCGTAGACTGCGGTTATCGAATCCACTTCCGCTCGGTCTTTAAGCATATCAATTTTATTGAAACAGATAAGTGGCTCAATCCCCGACGCTTCGGCAATAACAAGGAATTTGTCCAGCATTCGCTGCCAGATTGGAGGTTCTTTTACAGAAGAAACAATAACCAATCCATCGAGATTTGGAATGCGAATAACCCCTTTAGATTGTGTTCCTTTGCGTTTATATTCGCTTTTGCGCCGCATGACGGCTGCAATCGTACCATGGGTTTCATCAATCACCTGAATTTTGACGCGGTCCCCAACATAAACCTGTTGATTTGTGCTAAATGCATCCCGTTTTCCGCGCAGCGAACATTGATATTGATCTGTATCGCACTGCACAATGTAAACACCGTTGCTTGCTCGCGTCACAATACCTTCGGGAAGTCCAACCAACTTTTCATTATCGAAGAGGTAACCCGTCCGTTTGAGAAGCTCTTCGTCCGGTATAATGCGTGCGCCTTTGATCGCGCTGAGACGCCTGACCCGATCTTTGACAAGCATCTTCTCTGATTTGAGCAGCAAAGCAACAACGACGGGTTTATCCGTGTCGTTGTCGAGTGCATTCTCAGCATCCCGAATCGCTGGGTTCATACCAATATAAACCCGGCGATAGGTAACACACTCCCGCCAATCAAAAGCCGCGTAATCGCCCGTGATAATCTTTTGTGCTTCACTTAAAGTTGTACCTGCGTAAACGGACATTGCCATAGGTTGCAGTTCCCTCAATAAAGGCATTAAGATATGATAAAACGTGATAATCCTTCACCTACATACAATTTTGGATGCACTTTAGGAGGCATCACGTGAACAATCCAAAGTTCTTTTTTCTTGACGTGTTTCACGAAATTGGTTATTCTCTTACTAAATGAGCAATTGATCGAATGCGGTAGAAGGATCCATCGAATCATTTTATTCAGGATAAGGAGAATATCCATGAAAACGTATCGTGCCGCTGTTATTGGTTGTAGCCGGATGGGGGCATTTATTGACAACGAAGTCCCCGATTACGAAGCGATTAAGTTGCCGTATTCCCACGCTGCAGGCTTTTTTGCCGAAGAACGAACCGACCTTGTCGCATGTGCCGATCTGCGCCCCGAAGTCATGGAACATTTCGGAAACCGATACAATGTCCCAAAAGCGAATCAGTATACCGATTATCGTGAGATGCTGGAAAAAGAACAGCCCGATATCGTCAGCGTTGCCACACAACCAGAGCATCGCGCAGAAATTGTTGTTTACGCAGCAGAACACGGTGTGAAAGCCATTTATGCGGAAAAGGCGATGGCGGCTTCTATGGACGAGGCAGCAGCAATGGTGTCTGCGGTAGAACAAAACAATGTCGCCTTTAACCTCGGTACAAATCGCCGGTGGCATACAGGCTTTGACAAGATGAAAGAGATTATTGACAGTGGCGAAATTGGTAAACTACGCACCTTGATTATCTATTCAAACGGTACACTTTTCAACTCAGCCAGCCATCACTTTGACTTAATTTTACGTTTGAATAGCGACGCGCCTGCGAGTTGGATCACAGGCTATCTGCCACAAGGCGATTCGGTTTTTGATGGGAATGCGCTGCGAGCCGATCCGTCCGGTGGAGGAACAATCCAGTTTGAAAATGGTGTGACGGCACACGCACTACTAACGCCACGGGGTAGTGAATGGGAAGCGATTTGTGATAGAGGAACGGTTACCTGCTGGAACAACGGTTGGCAGTGGCATCTCCGCAAACAACAAGATGTACCCGGGTGGCGGAACTGTCAGGTTCCCGAAACTTTTCCTGAATTTGAACGGACCAGTAGCACAGCAAATTTGATTAAAGACCTCGTTCACGCATTAGATACTGGAGAACCGACCCGAGGCGGTGTTCGGTGCGCGTATGCCAGCACTGAACTGATTTTTGGTATCATTGAATCACATCTACACAATGGCGCGCGTGTTGAACTCCCGCTGACAGACTCAAAAGTTCGTTTACAAAGAAATCCAACTGCCAGACAACCACGGGTTGAGTAACCATTTTGGCATCAATCAAGACTTTCAAGGGATGCATGCCGAATGCTATCTAACTCTTCCGCACTGAAAACGCCTGCGCGGTAGAGGTTCTGATACTCTTCGGAGACGCTCTGCCCGAATATCATCAGGTCGTCTGTGTTGATCGTCACTGGCACGCCGTTATCAAATAAAATGCGAATGGGGTGTGAGGCGAGATCTGACACGCCATCTAACATCACGTTGCTCGTTGGACAGACATTTAACTGAATCTGATTCTGCGAAAGCCACCGCATCACTTCAATCGATTCAGCGGCAGCAATACCGTGTTGGACCTCGTCTAAGTCGAGGACTTCGACGGTTCGTCGTACCTCTTCCGCATCCCCGAACTCACCGACGTGTGCTTTCAGTTTCATTCCGGCAGCACGTGCCTTGGCATATAAAGACTGGACGGCTTCAGGCGTACATGCTTCTTCATAACTATACAGATCAATGGATCGAAACAACCCCAATTCGACGGCTTCATGCGCCAATGCCATCAATTTTGGATCATCAGCGTGTGTCCGAGGAAAACCGAGTTCCGGACGTAGATCAACTTGTATCCGATATTGCTCAACCAATGCCTCAAGAAAGGGCCGCACCCCAACTAACTCATCGGGATAGTATTCAGCCAACCGAATGTCGAAACTCATCTCAAGCACAACAACGCCATCTTGTATTGCGTCCTTTATCCCTGACGATGCGACAAACTTAAAACTTTTGGGAGTTATTATGTGATCGCTTAAAACTGCGTTTACGTATGCCATCATCCCCTCCAGTCCTTTCATCTTAGGAGGGGGATGTTCTAAGGAATGCCCTAACCAATGTTCCAGATTTTCTAATCGTGTACTTAAGAAAGCGTGAGAGTGAAGGTCAGTTTTAGGGGCTGCCTTTATAGCGGTCAAGTTATCTGTAGAGAGTGCTTCAATGAAGTTTATAGACATAAGACTCAAATCTCTTTCTTCGCGATAACGGCAAAGCTCACGTTGTAAGCCATTTGATGCGTCCAACTCCCCGGTGTCGCTTCAATATCTGGTTGGGTCCAAGGACGTTCCTCAACATGCTCAATCCGAAATCCGTTCTCCAAGAGTCCGTTGAATATATCACTCAGGTAGTGCCGGAAATCGAATGCGCCGTCTGAATACCTATAAATCCGTTCAGAATACGGCTCCGTGACACGATAGTATTCACCATCCCATTCCAAGGAATGATTGGCAGGGTTGCCAAAATCTACGCGATACCAACCCCCTGGACGGATGATTCTTGATACGCCTGTATAGATTTCATGAACCGACGGCACCCAACTCATAGAAGGACCCTGATAGACGAAATCAAACGATGCGTCCTCAATTGCAGACAGGTCCCGCATGTTGAGGCGAAGCGTTTTTACCGGATAGCCGTAATGCTTCGCAGCGGTAATATCTCCATCAAGCTGCCCTTGTGTAAAGTCAATCACAGTTACATTGGCATCGAGCAGACCGAATACCGCCGACTGCTGCCCACCACCCGCCGCGAGACACAACACGTCTTTGTCGGCAACATCCTTGAGTAGATACGCCGGGTAGATTTGGTAGAGTTCATAAGAAATCGGGTCAAGCCGACCCTCAGCATATTTTAGAATATCGTCTCTATCCAGATCGAGCCAGGGAACAGTAAAGCCTCCCTTTTTTCGGACTTCAGCTTCCCAACGCGCTCGATTGGCAATCGTAATTTCGTCATTCATACCATCACATTTTCTATCCATGTTTCGTCAATTTCGAGACCGAAACCGGGGGCATCCGACGGAGCGACATAACCGTCTTTGATGACAGAAGTTCCGGGCAATTTAACCATCTCTTCGAGAGGAACCCCCGGAGCCGAAACGCCTTCAGAACGTTCACCCCACGTGATCGCAGGCATCGCAAGTGCGAGATGCTGACCGTAAGGATAATTCATTCCAGCGTGTGTAATTACGTTAATCCCATTCGCCTCTGCGATGTGACAGATTTTCGCTGCAGCAGTAATCCCACCACACCACAAAACATCGGGTTGAAAGATGTCAACGAGTCGTCTCCCTGCTGCTGCCGCAAAAACGGTTGGTAGATACCAGTGTTCTCCCGTCGCGAGCGTCTGCCACGGAAGTCGTTGACGGACTGTTTCATAACCGACAAAATCATCAGGTGGAATGTAATCCTCCATCCACTTCAGACCGTAAGGCTTCAGAGTCTCACAGACGCGCACGGTATGTTCCAAATCAAACCCTGTCCAAGAATCCAACATTAAATCAACCTTATCGCCAATTGCTTCCCGTGTGGTTGCGACCAATTCTTCGAGTTTCCGCAAGCCTTCTAATCCGTGTATCGGCCCCCACGGTGTGAAGAGTTTTGTCGCTTTGAAGCCGAGCTCCATATACCATTCCTGATCGAAACCGGAGGCGTAGCAGAAAATCTTTTCCTTTTGGGGGCCGCCGAGCAGCTCATAAACCGGTCTCTTTAGGATTTTGCCTTTGAGGTCCCAGAGGGCACAATCAACAGCACTGATGGCGTAACTCGTCAAGCCGGTGGCACCGAAGGCAGCGCAAGATCGCACCATCAAGTCCCACAATTTTTCAGTCGCCATGCAATTTTCACCAACGAGCCGCGGAGCAAAATGATCGTTAATGATTCGGGTTACAGGACCGCCATAAAGCGAGAGACCGAAACCCCACGTGCCGTCTTCTGCTGTTACAATGCAGGCAGGTCGGCTCCATCCCGAACCGGAGACATGTTCGCCTCTTCTGTCGGCTGCGGCATAACGGGTTACCGGACGATTCATTGGAAATTGTCTGGCGCGACTGAGTGTGCGCGGCGTTGTTGTCGGTTTTGGGTTCAGTTCAATTTCTACGGCGCGAATTTCTTTAATGTTCATAGAATCTCCTTGCTACATGGACAGGATTATAAACTTAGCAATTCTGTTACATATATGGCAACTTAGGACTTAAGGGTACGATTCTGAAATATCCAAGTTTAATATAATATACACCACCATTGGAGAAATCGCAATGGAGAAATTTGCGATCAGGAAGTTTACTTGCCTCAATATCCACAAATAGATTGGAGCGATCAGACCTATGATGTTTAGGCGAATCAGGTAAATTAGGATTGATCTACCGAGTTCTTTACCCATTGGTAGGCGCGCCCAATTTGAAAAACGAGAACTCCAAACTCAATCTTCTCTGTAATCGCAGGGTCGTCTGTCTGATAGTACTTCAGAACCACATCAATAACCTTTTTGGCAACAATGCCATCAGGCGGTAAATCTGAGTACATCTCTATAGCGAACTCAGATAGATCTATCGCTGGATCGTGCAGCAAGGCATCAGCCCAATCAATAATGGCGGGGTGTTCAAGATTTTCCTGTACAAAAAACAGATGGTTTATTTGGAGATCTGTGTGAACGACAGTCCATCTCTGGTTTAGATGCTCTTGTAGGTTTTCCAGCTTTTCACGCCATCGGCTTGTATAGATTTCCGTGGTATTTTCTGCAATAAACGCGAGTTTTTGCCTTGTGTCACGAATTGCCACTGCGAAAGGATCGGTAGCATGTGGGATATGGTCTAAAACCGCATCTGAGAATCTGTGCCTGTGCAGAAAGGTGAGAGCGGTGCCGAGAGATTTGCCAAAGGCTTCTAATTCTCTGGCGGTAAATGTCTTAAGTGCTTCTATGGGTAGTGAAGAACCGTTGATTCTTGAAAACATCGCATAGAATCCCTCGTCGTGTACCATGATCGGTTTCGCTACAGTGAAAGGCATTGATAATGCGTGCAGGTATTTTGTGAGTTTAACTTCTTTTAGAAGTCTGGCTCGGTAGGCGTTGCGCGCAATCTTGAGGATAGCATCGTCGCGGTAGTAGAAGGTAAAACTATCGCCACCACGGTGGCGGTTGGATATAGGTTTTAGATCTTCAATAGATATATTTGGAGCGAATCTTTTAAGAAAATCGCACACGTTGTCTGCTGTAATCTTAGTTATTTGATGCATTAGAACACCTTTACATCGAATAAGCGAGAATGACAGTTGAGCTCGCGTTTGAATGAAGGCGAACCTTACGAAGTTTAACCATTTCCGTCCATCAATTAGAGTTCAACAGGCTTGATGTTCCCAAAGATTCGATCTAACACCCTTCGCACTTCCTGATGTTTTTCGTCGGTATGTGAAATAGCAGGGGTTCGGAGGCGGTGGTTTGGATAGAGTCCGTGAAGATGCAGTGCTGATTTGATGCTTGGCAACCATTCCAATCTTGTTGCTACCTTGAGCCAAGGTTCTTCATAACGAAATACAATCTCCTGTGCATCATCACTACGTCCTATGGTCAGAGCATTGTAAAATTCCAATGCAATGTCGGGTCGGAACGGAGCGATGGTGCACAGATATGCTGTTGAACCGATCGGGTACCCGAACATGAAATTACGCATCTGCCCACCACTGATGACTGCAAAGTTTTCGTCAGCAGTGGCGCGAATGATGTCGTAGTAAGCGTAGAACGGAGGCCCGTCGTTTTTGATACCGGCTACTTGCGGACGTTTTGCTAATTCCGCAACGATGTCTACAGGATAAGGATCTTGCCACGCGCCCCAAACCAATAAAGGGATCGGTGCGGTGTCCTGAACACTATCAAAATAGCCGACAATGACATCGCGCTTGACACCTAAACCGGGATGAATCTGGATCTTGACAGCATCCACACCGTCGCTATCGCAGTGTTTCAAAAACTCTCGGCATTGCCCGGGGTGCCACCAACCTGTCGAAGCAATAAACAGCGAGCGGCCCGATATTTCTTCCGTAAGTTCAGAAGTCAATAGCCAGATTTCCTCGTCTGTTAGGCTACAAAATTCGCTACTGCCGTAGGTGAGGAGGATCACCGGAATGTTCTGCTCACACAACCAATTGACATACTTCCGCATTGCGCTGACATCTAATGAATCATCATCGCCAAAGCAGGCGTTCACCGGCACGATAGGACCTTTCAGACGTTCCATCACACGAATAGCTCGCTCCATAAAGTCCCTCCTTGGCATATAATTAGCACAATTTTCAGGTGGTTGAGCTTTAGAATCCTGAAAGTATAGACACAGGAAATTGACTGATTACGGCGGCGCGTTAGACAAGTGCCAGATTTCCTCAGAAAATTCAGGGATCGTCAGCAAGCCAGCAGTCCATAGAAACACTCTATCTCGTTCTGTGAGTTCGTTCAGAGACATCCACGCAACGTCCACAAGAATCTGGTCATCTTTTAGTTCAGGGTCATTTCCCAAAGATACTGCTTGCGCACCTATTTCTATCAAGTAGGTATAATATTGATCACCAGGTGCAAAAGTAATAACAGATATTGGGCGGATTATAGTGCCTTCGACACGGCACTCTTCCCGAAGTTCCCTCAGCGCAGCTTGTTCCGGCGTTTCATCCTCTTCAATACCTCCACCGGGGAGACACCACCACTCTTCCCCTTTATGACGGTGTTTGACCATTAGAATTCTTTTCTGTTTATGAACAAGGCACTGCGCACGTGACATTCACAACTCCTTGATCGGGTTAAAATTTTAGAATTTGACTATACATGACCGCATTGCCATCTGCCCAAAAATCATTCAAAACAACATCTAATCGAAACCCTCGCGATTCATAGAAACCGCGACCTTCCTCGTTGTTTTCCTCACAAAACAAATATACCTTCCACAAAGGACGGTCAATTTTCGCAAAGTACTGGCGCATATCTTCAAATGCAGCCTCTAATAACCGAGTCCCCCAACCCTTTCGTCTATTCTCTTCTTCAAAGATACCGAATTCCGTAATCTCGATATTATGTCCTGATCCCACACGCCAAACGCATTCACCAAGGATTGTTCCGTTTTCTTTCAGCAAACGAACCGCACGATAACCCTGAAGATAATCGCTATAATGATCAGGTATATGATTTTGTGCTGGGACTGTATCAATGTACAAAACCTAACCTCACACTCTGACAAAAACCGTTGTGCTATAGGACGTGAATACTATGACTTAACGACCTGTCACTTTAGACCGTCGTCTAAAACCTTGAAAATCGACACAATCAATAACTCGATAGAAGTCATCCGACTCGTCCGTTGACAGCAGGTCAAGTCTCGTCGTTGGCACAAGCCCCTGACAGACATCAATAAGTAGTCTGCCCAACCCAAGCCGCCGGAATTCGCGAGCGACCAGAACCTCGCACAGGTAGGTCGTGATCTGTGTGTCCGTGATTGCCCGTAGAAAACCCACCAACTTCCCACCAGTATCCACAGCAACAAGAGTGGGCCACGAATTCTCCCAAGCGACCAACGTCTCCTTAGGTCTCTGTTCAGGAGTCGTCCACCCCTCGCCACTCGAAAGGGCACACATAGCGTCAAAGTAGTTCGGTGACCACGCTTGAATCCAAAAAGACGCAGGAATATCAAATCGAGCCAAGACTGCATCAAGTTGAGGCTCCAGTCTCCTCCATGCTGGAGTTGTGCTGTGGGTGTTCATTGGTGTTCAAGCTCGCGATAAACTTTCAGCAATGCCTCTTGAATGTTTAGAAACTCAAGATAGCCGGGTGGTAGTGGATATTTTGCGACGTCAAAAGGTTTAAGTGGATTGTCAATTTTCTGTCTGACAAAAGTATAGAGTGCTTTCTGTTCGTCTGTTGCTTCAGTCGCCTGTTCAAACGAAACACCACAATCATTTCGCCATAGGTGAGGATCAACCGCATCAACCATCGCTTGAACCAGTGAGACTCGATTTCCAAACTTTGCGTTCAAGAAAGCAGCCAGTCTTTCAGTCTGACTGTATGGATAACGGACAATATCTTCGTAACCCAGAAAGAGGCGGTGTTGTGCGTCTTCCGTGTGTTGGAGGATTAGCGTCATTATATGCTGCCAACGTAGTAAATTCATTGCAACGAAAGAGATATTGCCTTTCACATTCGGTGGCATAATGAACTTCTGCCATGAGACTGCTGTGTCAAGTGGATTGCGAACTGTGATTATGTAAATCGCGTCGTCCCATATCTGTTTCCAAAACGGCAAAAAATGGCTGAGTGCAGGGTCTTTCCAGAACCAAGGACCTCCGTTGTGCATTTCAGCCATTAGTTCAGTGGCTTTCTTCCTATACACAGGGATAGCAGCTTTTTTCCTCATTCGGTGTTGGAAATCAGGATCCCACCAAGTCGCGCCAGTATCAAAATCCCCTAACTCGGCGAGTAAATCCCACAAAGGTTCGTACTCCCAATACCCTCTGGGGGCGTGCATATCAGCACTATGCAACTTTTCGGGAGGTCCCGCATACGCGCCCCATTTGTGCAACATCTCAGCAACGACAGAAGTCCCACTGCGTTCTACACCCAGTATGATGATAGGACACCTGTCGGGATTGAGCATTCAAAGGTCCTCATACTAAAATGGGTTATGCGATTTCTCTTGCGCGAAACACCCTTCTACTATATCATAACGGTTTACAAAGACAGATTTTATTTTTTCCACCGTTTCCGTTAAAGTATAGCATTTTTCTGAGTTTTCCTATAGCAAAAACCGCACCACTATTGAGGAAAATAACGTGAATTCAAATACCGTTCAGACACTTAACGTCGGCACAGAACTGTTTATCGACGATGCCCTGATTGCTTCTAAACGCGGCGTAAAACGCACGCTGCATCCATGCGTAAAGCACGATGTCTCCGTCCTTAAACCCGATCCTGAAAACCCATGGGAACACGGGGGACCTGACCAGTCAAGACGTGTCCACCTCTACGGCACCACGCTGTACGACGCTGCGTATGGAAAATATCGCATGTGGTACATGTGTCGTATGGGACCGCATTGGCGGTTTGAAGCGAATGAGATTCCCGGACTTTACGTTCCACGTCCCGACCGTAATCCGTCAACATACAGAGGACAAACACACGACGCTTATGGACGGAAGTTTGTCGAAAATGACCGCGGTGATCTCACGTGCTATGCTGAGAGTGACGACGGATTGACATGGACGAAACCGAATCTCGGACTCTTTGAATTCAACGGCAACCCGAACAATAATATCGTGTGGGACCTCCACGGGGCGTGTGTCTTCCGTGATGATGATGAACCGGATTCGCAGAGACGGTATAAGATGATCGGTTTCTGCAGACGGTATCGCAACGTCTTCCTGCTCACGTCCCCGGATGGTATCCGATGGGACGACTCAGATTATTTGGAACCGGTCGCAGATCGGGATAATGAAGGCGCGTTCAATGTTATTTGGGATAAAAAAATAGAGATGTTCCGAGCGTATGCGCTAATCCGTGCGAACGATAAAGATGCCCGACGCATGATCGCATATACCGAAAGCCCGCGCTTAGAGGGACCGTGGAAGCCGCTTGTGCCGATGTTCGGTGCTACTGATGCGGATGACGAAGTTGGCGTGCAGCGGTACGGCGCGGATCGTGCCGAAATCCACAATATGTCTGGCTTTCTTTATCATAACATTTACATCGGTCTCGCTGGGGTGTTGTATGTGACAGGACCGGGTGCAGCGGAGCATGAAATCCCTGTTGACGGACCGATTGACGCGCAACTCGTTTGTAGCCGAGACGGATTTAACTGGGATTACACTGATTCGGACCGGACTCCACTTATTCCACGCGGTGAGCGCGGCACATTTGATTGCGGTATGATTATGGGAACGGCTATTGAACCAATCATCACCGACGATGAAATTCACTGGTATTATACAGGAACGGTTCACACGCACGGTGCCCAGATGAAGGACAGACATAAGGAAATCGGGCTTGCGAAGTGGCGGTTAGACGGTTTTGTTTCGCTTGATGCCGATGCGGAGGGTGGTATTGTTGAAACCGTGCCGTTGCAGATTCCGAACGGAGGGCTTGAGATTAACATCGATGCGAGTGGTGGTCAGGTTAATGTTGAAGTGCTGACAGCCGATGGAAAGGTTCAACCTGGATTTTCGGTTGATGATTGCGTTCCATCGACAACGGACGATGTCCGACATTCGGTGCAATGGAAGTCGGCGACGTTAGCAGATGCAGAACAACCGTTGCGCCTCCGATTTGTGCTGAATCGGGCGAGACTTTATGCTTTTCGCATTTAGTAATCACCCTACCGATTTAAATCTTTCCACCAAAGTTGTAAATCATTCCGATTTCGTGAAAAAAATGTGAATTTTTCAGAAAACTGAAGGTTAAAGGTTCTTATAGAATTCTATCAGGAATTTAAAAAACTTTGACATTCAAGGGCAAAATGTGCCATAATACTTAACATACATAAAATTCCAAAACAGGATCATCAAATGCTTTATCTGCCGCTTACCACGTTGATACATAAAAACCGCCTTTGCACATCAGTTGGTATTGGTGCTGTGCTGTGCGCTATTTCTATGTACCAGACAGGGGTGGGCTTATGAGTAGCAGATAATAGATTTTTGAAGTTACACAATACAACGCCCATCACTGGACATCACAAAATGGAGATTTCGGTGGGGGTGTTTCTTTTTTAAGACGACAACCAAAGGCATTACGTTTGTAAGGAAGAAAAACTCTAAAAGAGGAGGAAAAATGCGTTCCAGAATAGCTTTATTGGTATTGGTAGTGGTTGCAGCAATAAATTTAAACGCCAGAGCCAGCAAAGAAATTAGACCCTTGCTAACACAAGAAACAATCGAAATTGACGGACATCTCAATGAAGAGGCTTGGACAGAGGCACAAGTTATCGACGACTTTACGCAACAATCACCCGATGAAGGGCAACCCATTAGCGAACGCACTGAGGTGCGGATGTTGTACGACACAGAGAAACTTTATATCGGATTTGAATGCTACGACTCCGAACCCGAAAAAGTCGTTGCCAACGAGATGCGGCGCGACGGGCAGCTTTGGCAAAATGATAATGTTTACGTAATGCTCGACACCTATGGCGATAAACGGCAGTGCTTCTTTTTTCGGATGAATGCCCTTGGTGCGATGTCAGATACCGCAGTCACGGATGGTGGGGAGAACCTTAACGGGAGCTGGGATTGTATCTGGGAAGCGGGCGGACAGCGACACGATAAAGGATGGACGGTCGAAATCGCGATTCCCTTTAACCAGCTGCGGTTCAAAAAGAGCGACTCGATGGTATGGGGCGTGAATTTTGGACGGAACATCGCGCGAAAGAACGAAACATCGCAATGGATACAAGTGCCTCGCAGCGAGAGTTGGCCCGGCACCTATCACCCTACCTATCAAGGCAAAGTGATTGGACTCCAAGGCATCACATCGCCATCCTATTTTGATGTCAAACCGTACCTCCTCGGCGGGTTGGCGAGGAATCTCGACGATACAATTTGGAAGCGGACAACCGAAGGCGACCTCGGGCTTGATATGAAATACGGAATAACATCAAACCTGACACTGGACTTGACTGTAAACACCGATTTCGCGCAGGTAGAGGCAGACCAGGAAGAGGTCAACCTCACACGATTCGATCTCTTTTTCCCCGAACGCCGCGAATTTTTTCTTGAGGGCAGCGGACTGTTCGCCTTCGGTGCAGGTATCGGAGATTTCGGTCCACCCCCGTTGTCGGTTTTTTACAGCCGTCGGATCGGTATCGAAAACGAACAACAGGTTCGACTCCTTGGTGGTGGTAAACTCACAGGGAAAGTCGGACCCTACAGTATCGGTGCGCTCAATATGACGACCGATGCTACATCGGACGTACCGTTGACGAATTTCTCTGTGCTAAGAATGCAGCGCGATATACTCAGCGATTCAAGTATGGGTTTCATTCTCACTAACCGACAAAGTGACGTTACCGGCAACTACCATCGCAACGGTGGAGTAGATTTATTTTTTCGACCACACGATCAGTGGCGGATGCGCGCAATGACCGTCGGCAGTTGGTCTCCAGAGCCCGACGAAAGCGATTTCGCATGGTATCTCTCAAATGATTGGCGCAACGACCAATTCCGCATTAACGCCTCTTATCTCGACATCGGTCCTGAATTTACAAGCAAAATGGGATTCGTAAATCGGACAGACATCCGCTCGTTGATGTTGAATACCAGTTACGAACGCCAAATCAGACAGTACAGCATACGAGACGTTGGCGCGCTTTTCTCTGGCAGCTATCTGTTGGACCACGATAACAGTCTCATCGGTTGGGACCTATCCACCGGTGGGAGTATGCTCTGGGACTCTGATGACGGATTCAATCTTGATTTCAAACGGGTCTTTGATCGTGTTAACGAACCTTTCACAATCAGTGATGTTGAGATTCCGGCTGGCGATTACGAGATGAACGAGGTCTCGCTCACTGTTTTCACCCAGACCAGCCGTCCGTTTAGCGTATTCGGTGGAATAGACTTTGGGGATTACTTTAACGGCAACCGTGTCGGTTTCGACATAGATAGCCAGTGGCGGATGACCTATCAACTGGCGATCGAAACGCGATACCAGCGCAATTGGATTAAATTGCCTGAAAGCGAACGCTTTACAACAAACGTCATTGGTACCCGCATTAGTTACGCGTTGAACACCCGTTTCTTTACCAAACTGTACGCACAGTGGAATGACGATGCCCAACGTGCGAGCGCGAACTTTTTGATTAATTACATCTATCGTCCCGGTAGCGATTTCTATCTCGTGTACGATCAGGCATGGAACACATCGGAAGGTCTCAACGGACACGAATGGACGGTTTTGAGTAAGTTTACCTATCTATTCAGTCTGTAGGATTTGTAGGTGTGATAGTTACATTGTAGCAGACTTTGTTTATCTTGATATTTCCTGTTTAGACTGCTATAATTGTGAGTGCCAATACGACAATCAACATCAAAAATCAACACTAAAATAGGAGGGAAAGAAATGAGACCCACCACACAAATTGAACTCGAAAATCTATATGACTTGGTAGCCGTAAAGCTGGGTGTTATGAAGCCGGAAGACGTGCGGCGGCTTACCGTCCCAGATGCCCTTGTTGATACCGGTGCGACGGGTCTTTGCTTACCGACTTCTCTCATTGAACAACTCGGTCTCACGCCTATTGAAATGACGCGAGCTCGTGCAGCTACCGGCATTGTTGAGCCCATCCTCTATTCAGAAGTTCAATTTACGATTCTGGGACGCACAAGGTCAATACAAGTTACCGATCTGCCTGAGGGGTCCCCTGTTCTCGTTGGACACATGGTATTGGAACATCTCGATCTCTGTCTTGATATAAAAGAGGGACTTATCTATAATCCCGCACACGATGGCAAATGGATTATAGAAATTCTCTAACAACTGATACGGAAATTTCAAATATGACACAACCAGATAATTTTGCAGAACATAATATTCACTTGGAAACGGAGCGTCTGATACTGAGACCCTTTAAGGAAGCCGATTTTGACATTGCGGTACCTTTTTACAACGAACCTGAGTTTCTGGAAGCAATGGAGGGAGAGCCACCCGACGAACCTATAACAAAGGAATACCTCAAAAGTGCGGGCAAATACATGAGGAAAGATGGATTTCTGTTTGCGATCGTAGAAAAGACGAGCGGCAGAACGATTGGCGAGGTATGTTTACAGTGGATGAACTTGGAACGAGCGAAAATTGAGGGTGAAAAAGTGATGCGGTCACCCATCGGAATCTGGGATAAGACATTGTGGGGTAAAGGCTATGGAAAAGAGGTTATCCGGTGCTTGATGGCGCACGCTTTTGAAAAATTAGGGATTGATCGTTTCTGTCCAGTAGATGTCAACGTTGACAACCCCCGCTCAAAAAGGTTGTGGGAATCGCTTGGATTCACGGTTGTACGAGAAGTGGACGATGGAAAGACGTTGGACTTTGAAATTACACGCGCAGCATACGAAAAATCAACTCAAGGGACACTTGAATAGCGTCCGCAATCAAAGGAACAACCTTATATGTTCAGTAGACAACTCGCCGAGCGTGCAGCGACAAACAATCCGATTCGTGTGGGTATCATTGGTGCCGGGAAATTCGGTGCGGGGTTGGTCGCGCAGCTTTCACAAATGGAAGGTATCGTAGCGAGCGCGATTGCCGACATCAATCTGGCACACGCCACGAACGCATATACTGCCAGCAATGTCCCAGTTGATGAAATCTCACGCGTTCAGGATACGAACACCTTGAACGACACCATCCGCAGTTGGAAACGAGCAATTACTGTGGACGGAATGCATATTATCCAATCGGATCTCATCGATGTCGTTGTCGAAGCAACCGGTATCCCGGAAGTCGGGGCAGAAATGGCTTACCACACCCTGATGCACAAAAAGCATCTCGTGATGGTTAACGTCGAGACAGATGTTACCGTCGGTTCGTTCCTGAGACGCTTGGCGGATAATGCTGGTGTTGTCTATACCCTCGTTGACGGTGACCAGCCCGGTGTGACGATGAACATCGTTGAGTGGGCAAAAACGCTTGGTTTCGAGATTGTCGCTGCGGGGCGAGGCACAGTCTTTTATGATGACGACCGCGCTGGAATACCCGATACCGTTCCGCAACGGTTCGGGTTTAGTGAAGAACTCATTGAACGGCGCACGATTAACTTCAAGATGTTCAACTCGTTCCGAGATGGTTCAAAGGCGCAGATTGAGATGACCTCGTTGGCGAACATGGCTGGACTCCCACCCGATATTCGCGGGATGCACGAACCTTCAGTGAACATTTCCGACATCGCCCAAGTCTTCAGCACAAAAGAAGCAGGCGGCATTTTGAGCCGCCACGGTGTCGTCGAACTCGCAAACAGCATCGCAACCGATGGCAAGACGATGTTAGACGATCCACTTCGGATGGGCGTGTTCGTTGTGATTCGGACGGATCACCCGTTTACACAAGAAGACCTCGCCAGTTACAACCTACATCCGGGTGGCGACGGTCAGAACTACCTTCTCTATCGTCCGTACCACCTTGTAGCCGTTGAAGCTCCAATTTCGATTGCGAAAGCTGCGCTTTACGGACAACCAACGGGGACACCGTTGCCGACACCGGTCGCCGATGTCATAACGGTTGCCAAACGCAACCTGAAAGTCGGAGAGGTGCTTGATGGCAGCGGTGGGTATACCGTTAACGGTCTGATTGAGAAGGCAGAGATTGCGCGTGCTGAGAATCTACTTCCCCTCGGTCTGGCTTATGATGTCAAACTCAAACGCGATATCTCCCAAGGGGAAGCGATCTCTTACGATATGATAGAACTCAACGAGGATTCCTTCGTTCTCAAACTGCGTCGTCTCCAAGACGCGACCGTCTGGTAACCTTTTCGTGCTGGCTCTTCGTCAACTATTCCCAAGGATGCAGCACGACCTTACCGCACTCTCCGGTGGCTTGGAGTTCCCATGCCTGTTGCACGTCACGCATCGGGAAGGTGTGTGTGATAAAGGTGTCTATCTGGTCGGATACAGATTGAATGACCTGCATTAATTTGGGATAATCCCCAAGGTTGTAGTGCCAATTCCCGCGGAGGACAATCCCCTTCCGAATCATATCCCGACTCGCACCGAGCGGAAACTCTCCACCTTCACCGACGAATGTAACCTGTCCCTTCCTGCGTGCTGCATCGACCATTAACCGATGCGCGGCGGACGCACCTGAGCAATCCACAGCTTTGTCAACACCGACCCCATCTGTGAAGTCGAGAATTTGTTCAAGGACATCCGAATCCGTTGGGTTGAACACCGCCTCTGCGCCTAACTTCTTGGCGAGTTCTGCCCGATAGGGATGGCTGTCCACGCCGATGACACGCGCCCCGCGATAGTGTGCGTTGATAATACCGCCTAACCCAACCGGACCTAAGCCGGTAACCATGACGGTATCCAAGGCGTTGACTTGCATCTGTTCCATTGCCCCGAATGTCGGTCCGAGTCCACAACACGCCATTCCTGCGTGTTCATAACTCACACTGTCTGGGATTGGAGACAGCAATTCGTCCATTTTGTGGAGATATTGCGCGTAAGTTGCCGAAGCCGCTTCTGTACCGAGGGTTTCGCTGACGCGACGCGGACTCTGGCAGTGGATATGTTCCCCGACAACACACAGCGAACACTTACCGCAACCGCTCTGAGGTTGCACGACGACGCGGTCTCCGACTTTGACACGACCGGGTTGTGCGACTTCAACGACTTCACCCGCGGCTTCGTGTCCAAAGTGTTCGCCAGTACCTCCGCCTATAAATCCTTTATACTCCGTACACATCGGAACGGCATGAATCTTGACAACGACGACATCCCCAGCTGCCCGAGGATCCGGCTTCTCAACGACACCGCCTTTACCTTCACCAAACATTGCTGCGACCTGCATAAAAACTCTAACAACCCAGGCTTCCCGCATCCCCAAAAGACCGATGGGGTTCTTACCACGGAAAGAAAAGGTGCCTCCTGATAAAAATATTTAGTGGAAATAGGATAACACAGTGGCTATGATCAATCAAGCCTAATTTTAGATTCGGGTTCCCCTGACGCGGCGCGAAATAAGATTCAATGTTATTGCCGCCTTAAAAGGTTAGCTAAAGGTCTATACTCACTATCCTGAGATAATTCCACAGGAACGACGTTTCCGTTACGTTTGAAGAACTTGTATGCCTTTCCAGTAGGTGCAGAGGTGAGAACACGATACTGCTCACCGACGATTTCAATCGCGGCGTTGTTATCACAAGCGATTCCGATGCCCCCGCGTTTTGCGATCATCTCGAAAAAAGAAGGTTCACGCCCTTCAAAATGATAATGCGGACAGTATATTGCATTAATGAACCCGAGTCCTCTGACGCGGATATAGTCCCACTTCGGATTACTCGAGAAAGAGCGAGAATCGCTATGTCCGTATTTAAACCAGCAGATCGCACCAGCACTGAGACCCGATAGCACAGTCCCGCGGGATGCAGCTTCTGTCAACACGGCATCTAATCCCAATCGCCGCCACAGTTTCATCATCCGATAGGTATTCCCGCCCCCAACATAGACGAGGTCTGAGTCCAATACCAATGCGGACATCTCCTCAAACCCTGGCGGATTTTGAGTGAGTGTGAGAATGCGCGTTTGACATCCAAAATGTCCACCGTAATACGCTTCAAAGGTGTCAATGTATCCAGGGGCATCGCTACTGGCAGTTGGAATAAAGAGTGCCTTGGGCTGTGTTTTACCTGTTAATTCAATGATACGCCTGTCAATCGTAGCGGTTTCTTGCTCACTGATTTCCCCGCCACCGACTGCGACGATCTTAGGAACTGTTTTCATCAATCGTCTCCTAAACCTTCTTATCCTTTTATTTCGAGAATAAGAATAATAATAGCAGATTCAACAAACATTGTCAAAAAACCTTCGGAAATTTAACTGCAATTTCATCAACAACTGTGTTAAAATAAAAGCAGAGAAGCATAAACAGTATCCGCAACTTCTTGAGGGGGAAAAATGACATCCGAAAAGAGAGGCTTAACACCTACGCAAAAAGCGTTCTATCAGGAAAACGGGTATCTCGTCCTTGAAAGCGTCTTCTCAGCGGAAGAATGTCAAAGTTTTGTAGCGCACATGGAAGACCTTCACACAGGGCATAAACATCTCGAAGGATTCTTTCAACAGGATAAATATGGGGCTCGTACCTTTAATCAGCATCTATATGACCAACGTGTATTGGACTTGCTGATCGATTCGCGCTTACACAAGCCACTCACAGACTGCTTTGGCGGGGAACCGGAAGGCATCCAGACAATGCACTTTTACGAAGGTTCAGAGCATCCATTCCATCAAGACCAATACTATCTGCCCGACTGCATGTCTGCGTGGATCGCGATGGTCAGTGTTGATGAGAATAACGGTCCCCTCATCGTACAACCGGGTTCACATAAAGGTCAATTAGTTACGAAAAAGGACGTGCCGATGACCTTTCTACCGGGAGAAACCTACGAGCAACAACAGCACAATCGCTATTTTCCAGCAGTCAAACAAGTTTTTGAAGAAAATGGCGTGGATGCGGTTCAAGTTATGGTGAACGCTGGAGATGTGATTCTCTTTGACGGCAAATTAATCCACGGCGGTGCAGAAATTCTGCAGCCCGGTACCCGTAGACATGCGTTAGCGTGCCATTATATCCCTTACGCCTCCGAAAACTGGGAACGCGATTGGCCGCGATTCTCATTTGATGGAAGTCAGCGAATTCATTATGAATAAAATGAGCGTAGCAACTCGTAAAAAAAGCATTGAAAATTGACATATCACAACTTGTATGTTATTCTTAATGACTAACCCCTTAGCAATTTGATAACCCTTTTAGGAGGTGGAACCATGCAGCAAAAAGTCGTGTCTGCTCCAATACCCTTCTATCCCTCTTCAGACGGTAAACCTATGGCAGAAACTGATTGGCATCGTAAATTACTTATGGACCTCCTTCAAATGATTGAACATCACTTTCGGGAACATGATGATGTTTATGTTTCTGGAGATCTGTTAATCTATTACGAAATGGGCGATGCAACGAAATCGGTTGCCCCCGATGTTTTTGTCGTTCGGGGAGTCGCGAAAAAGCAGCGTGGCACCTATCTGACCTGGGAGGAATCTCACACACCCGATTTTGTGATAGAACTTGCAAGTCCGAGCACAGTTCAGCATGATCTAACCCGGAAGAAAGATTTATATGCGTCTGTTCTGAAAGTGCAGGAATATTACATCTATGACCCACGCCATCAAATACAGCCACATTTCATAGGTTTTCATTTGGTTAATGGCGCGTATGAGGAAATTGCATTTGTGAATGAGCGTCTTCCGTCATCGGTGCTGAACTTAGAACTCGGTGAGCGCGATGGGGTGTTGGGCTTGTATGATCCCGCGATAGAGCAGTGGTTGGAACCTCCCCAAGAACGTGCTGAACAGGCTGAAGAACGTGCTGAACAGGAAGCCCTTGCTCGTGAACACGCCGAGTCTGAACTGGCGAAGGCTTTGGCAACGCTTGAACGCCTCCAGGCTGAAGATAGAAACTGACCTCTCACATAGGAGAAAATACAGTGCGATACCAATTGACTTTTTGGATCTGTTTAACCGTCATCATCGGTTATTGCTTTTCAGCAGCTGCACAAGAAGCGGCACAACCTGCAAAGCCTACGGCACAGGCAGCACCCACAGAAAAGAAAAAAGAGTTTGAAGATTTTGCCAAAGTGATTGCGGACAGTAAAAACTACGACGGCTTTTTCAAACTGTACCAAAAAAAAGAAAAACTCTACTGCGAAATTCAGCCATCACAACTGGAGCAGCCTTTTCTATGCATGATTAGCCTTTCGCGCGGCTTAGGAAGAGGATTCCTTATCTCAGGAATGATAATGGACGATTGGCTCCTCGTCTGGCGACGCGTCGGCGACAACGTGCATCTCGTGCGAAAAAATGTACGCTACCGCGCTGAGAAGGGGACACCGACTGCCCAAGCGGTTGACTACAGTTACAGCGATTCCATCCTATTTTCTCTTAAGATTGAAAGTATCCATCCACAACGAAAGAGTCTGTTAGTGGACATTTCTCCGGTCTTTATATCTGATCTGCTACCTCTGGCGCGCAGTATTGCCTCCGACGCACGCTTCGACAAAACGCGTAGCACTTGGGGAACAGTCAAGGCATTTCCAAAGAACGTAGAGTTGAGGGTCGAAGCGGTCTACACATCGCAAAGCTATATAGAAACTGTCCCTGACAGTCGTGGCATCCAGTTGACGCTACACTATAGCCTCGCTGCACTCCCATCGAACAGCTATCAGCCGCGATTGGCTGACGACAGACTCGGGCACTTCATGACAACGATCAAAGATTATTCTGCTCGCGTCAGCGAAGAACCGTTTGCGCGGTACGTCCAACGGTGGCATTTGGAGAAAGCGGATAAAGATGCGAAACTCTCGCCGCCGATGGATCCGATCATTTTCTACATTGAGAAAACAGTGCCACATCGCTTCCGTCCTTATATCCGGCAGGGCATTTTGGAATGGAACAAGGCGTTTGAAAAAATCGGATTTGCCGATGCGATTGAAGCACGGATTCAGCAAGATTACGAAGACTGGGACCCCGAAGACGCGCGGTATAACACGATCCGCTGGGTGGTTGATGCGGGCTTCGCCATTGGTCCCTCTCGTGTGAACCCACTGACAGGGCAAATACTGGATGCCGATATTCTTATCAGCGATGTCTTCATCAGGGGGTGGCAGCGACAATATACGACCTTCTTTGATGAGTTGGAGCATGAGCGCGATCATCCGATGGATCCTGCTTCACGCTATCGGTGCCAGATGGCATCAGGATTGGCACATCAGGTGGGGCTCATGACGAGCGTTTTGCAAGCGCGAGACCTAATTGATGAGGGGGGTGAACTCCCAGAAGAGTTTATCGGGCAAGCTCTCAAAACCTTGACGATGCACGAAGTGGGACATACACTGGGACTGCGTCACAACTTTAAAGCGAGTACGATATTTTCCCTTGACGATCTGAATAAGAAAGAGGGTGAAGCACTTATCGGCTCCGTTATGGAGTACGACGCTGTCAACATCGCTCCTGAAGGCGAGAAACAGGGACATTACTACACACCAACAATTGGGCCTTGGGACCATTGGGTGGTCGAGTATGCCTATAAACCCATTAGTGCAAGCAAACCGGAAGGCGAATTAGAAGAATTGGGCAAAATCGCTTCCCGTTCTGCGATGCCAGAACTCACGTACGCTACGGATGAAGATGCGTCTTGGTATCGCTACCGAGATCTTGATCCATTAGTCAATCGAGGGGACCTCGGTGCCGACCCGCTTGAGTTTGCGAAACGGCGGCGAGAGATTGTCGTCGAACTCTGGGATAAAATCGCAGATAAGGTCACAAAAGAGGGAAAAGGCTATCAACGCGTCAGACAGGCATTTGGAAGGTTGCTTTATGAACACGGCTATACCATGTACCTCGCAAGCCGTTATATCGGTGGACAGTATCACCACCGCGATCACCGCGGCGATGAAAACGGACGTTTACCGTTCGTGCCGGTCCCCGCAGCGAAACAACGCGAAGCACTCGAATTCCTCAAAGAACACGCCCTCTCAGATAGTACTTTCGATTTCCCACCGGATCTGTTGAACAGCCTGGCAATCACCCGTTGGAGCGACTGGGGAGCCGCCAGTTGGAATTCCACACGTTTCGATTATCCCGTCCATGATGTCATTTTGACGAATCAAACCCGTATCTTGGAACGGTTGCTCTATCCGAATGTCCTTGCGCGCGTTCAGGACACAGAACTCAAGTTCCCGAAAGGTGAAGATGCGTTCACACTCCCAGAACTCTTTTCTGGCATTACAGATGCGGTTTGGGTGGACCTTGAACGGAATCTCGGAGAAATGCAGTGGTCGAATACAGAGGCGTTTATCTCCAGTTTCCGGCGCGGTTTGCAACGTGAACACCTCAAGCAACTCATCAAACTGGTGTTGGATGCCGACAGTGGTACACCTGAGGATGCGAGATCGCTTGCACGCCTTCATCTTGAGCAAATCAATACTCGGATACAACAGGTGCTTCAAAATGCGCAAGGAAGACTTGACGATTATAGCGTGGCGCACCTTGAAGAGTCACAAGTTCGAGTTACGAAGGCGTTGGATGCCAACTTCCAAGTCGAGGAACGCTAAAGGATCCTATATTTCCGATTAGGATTTTTATAAAGTCCATATATCTACTGGCGGGGTTGAAACCCCGCCAATCTTCTGATGTATAACCAAGTGTATCGTTCACTAAGGAGAAGAAACGATGCGGCATCTATTGACCTTTTGGATCTGTCTCATCACAATAAGCGGTTACTGTCTTTCAGTATCTGCACAAGAAACAACAGAAAAAAAACAAGAGTTTGCAGATTTCGCAAAAGTGATTGAAGATAGTAAAAACTACGACGGCTTCTTCAAACTATACCAGAAAAAAGAAAAACTCTATTGTGAAATCCAACCCTCACAATTGGATCAGCCTTTTCTATGCATGACCAGTCTTGCACGCGGCTTAGCGAGAGGACGGCTTATCTCAGGAATAATAATGGATGAATGGTTGCTCGTTTGGCGGCGCGTTGGCGATAACGTGCATCTCGTGCGAAAAAATGTGCGATACCGTGCTGAAAAGGGAACACCGACTGCCCAAGCAGTTGACTATAGTTACAGCGACTCTGTATTATTTTCTCTTAAGATTGAAAGTGTACATCCACAACGAAAGAGTCTATTGGTCGATATTTCTCCGGTTTTTATGTCCGATTTGCCGCCACTGGCACGTCGTATTGCCGCTGATGCCCGCTTTGATAAAACACGCAGCACTTGGGGAACAATCAAGGCGTTCCCAAAGAACGTCGAATTGAGAGTCAAAGCGGTCTATACATCGCAAAGTTACATAGAAACCGTCCCCGACAGTCGTGGCATCCAGTTGACGGTGCATTACAGCCTCGCTGCACTTCCATCCAACAACTATCAACCCCGACCGGCTGACGACAGGCTCGGACACTTCATGACAACGATCAAAGACTATTCGGCTCAAGTTAGCGAGGAACCCTTCGCTCGTTACGTCAATCGCTGGCATCTGGAGAAAGCCGACAAGGATGCAAAACTTTCACCCCCAAAAGATCCGATCATCTTCTACATTGAAAAAACCGTACCGCACCGCTTCCGTCCTTACATCCGGCAGGGGATCCTCGAATGGAACAAGGCGTTTGAAAAGGCGGGTTTTGTCGATGCGATTGAAGCACGCATTCAACAGGACTATGAGGACTGGGACCCCGAAGACGCACGGTATAACACGATCCGTTGGGTGGTTGACGCAGGATTCGCCACCGGTCCCTCTCGCGTGAATCCACTGACAGGACAGATACTGGATGCCGACATCCTTATTACCGATGGTTTTATCAGGTCTTGGCGGCGAGAATATACAACGTTCTTTGATGAGTTAGCGCATGAGCGTGATCATCCGATGGACCCATCTTCACAATTTCAGTGTCAGATGGGATCTGGGTTGGTGCATCAGATGGGGTTCATGGCAAGTGTCTTGGATGCGCGGGATCTGACTGGCGAAGGCGGTGAACTCCCAGAAGAGTTTCTCGGAGAGGCACTCAAAGCACTGACGATGCATGAAGTGGGGCATACATTGGGATTGCGCCATAACTTTAAAGCGAGTACAATTTTCTCTCTCGACGACTTGAACAAAAAGAATGGAGAAGCCATCCTCGGTTCTGTCATGGAATACGATGCTGTGAACATCGCACCCGAAGGTGAAAAACAAGGGCATTACTATACGCCGACAATCGGACCCTGGGACTACTGGGTGATTGAATATGCCTATAAACCCACTAATGCGAGCAAGCCAGAAGATGAATTAGAGGCGTTGCGCAAAATCGCTACCCGTGCGCCAACGCCGGAACTGACGTATGCTACAGATAGCGATGCTTATGGGTATCAACATCGAGATATTGACCCATTGGTCAACCGTTGGGACCTCGGCAACGATCCACTTGAATTTGCCAAACAACGTCGTGAGATTGTTGTTGGACTCTGGGATAAGATTGCAAACAAAGTTACAAAAGAAGGCGAAGGCTATCAACGGACCAGGCGGGCTTTCCGTACACTCATTGTTGAACACGGTTATACCATGTACCTCGCAAGTCGTTACATCGGTGGGCAGTACCACCACCGCGATCATCGCGGCGATGAAAATGGACGGTTGCCCTTCGTGCCGGTCCCCGCAGCGAAACAACGCGAAGCACTCGAATTCCTCAAAGAACACGCCCTCTCGGACAAAGCCTTCAATTTCCCGCCGGACTTGCTTAACAGTCTGGCAATCACCCGTTGGAGCGATTGGGGAGCCGCCAGTTGGGATTCCACACGTTTCGATTACCCGGTACATGAGATCATTCTGCGCTATCAAAATCGCATTCTGGAACGCTTGCTCTACCCGAACATTCTCGCACGGATTCAAGACACAGAGTTAAAGTTCCCTAAAGGTGCGGATGCGTTCACACTCCCTGAACTTTTTTCAGGCATTACGGATGCGGTCTGGACTGAATTGGATCGGAATATAGGAGAAAAGCAGTGGTCGAATACGGATGCGTTCATCTCCAGTTTCCGGCGCGGTTTACAACGCGAACATCTCAAGCGGCTTATCAAACTGGTATTAGATGCCGACAGTGGCACACCTGAGGACGCAAGATCCCTCGCCCGTCGCCATCTCGGGCAAATCAACACTCGCATACAGCGCGTGCTCCAAACCGCGCAAGGCAGACTTGACGATTATAGCTTGGCACACCTCCAAGAGTCTCAAGTCCGAATTGCGAAGGCGTTAGATGCCAACTTCCAAGTCGAGAAACGCTAAAGGTGAGCAATAGGAGTGATACATGGAAATACGCCAATATACATCCGATCTGCAAACATTGGTGACACAATTTTACAACCACATAACCTCCAACGTTCCGCATTGCTATCCAGTAGCGGAAGAAGAATTCGCTATCGCGATAAGCCGAGTAACTACCGATAAAGCCGATTTAAAGGGGGATGGACTCGATTCCGAAACCGCCTTTGTGGCAATAGTCAACGGTGTTATCCAAGCGTTTATTCACGTCGGTATTAGTCCATCTCGGGAACATAGGAAAGAAAACTTAGGTGTTATTCGGTTCTTGGGTTATGAACGCGGGGCGCGAGCGGTTGGACAAGCCGTACTTGAAAAGGCGGAAGACTATCTGAAAGCGTTCAACGTTTCCCAAATTTCCGCTTTCCCTCAAGATTGTCGATATCGTTTCTATCATTTTGGACACGCCTATCTATCGGATGCGCTTGATCAAGTTCAAGGACTCCTTGGATTCAATGGATACCGTCGTTCTGAAGGTGAGGTTTTTTTGGATTGGGAAGACTATTCCGTTACGCCCGTCCCTTCAAGTCTACCAGTAACGCTTTCTATCAACTGGCAGGACGGACGCGGACAGCATCCGAATTGTACCGTGCTTGCCCACCAAGATAGTGAACAAGTTGGAATCTGTGAGTCTATTTGTGGCGGTGAGTTTTCAAGCCATCCGGATGCCCAAGATTGGTTTCATACGGTTTGGCTCGGTGTTGAAGACGATTTTCAAGGGCAAGGTTTAGGGCGTTACCTGCTCCAATACGCGCTGCAAGAGATGAAGAAGATCGGATACCGGCATGCAGCGATTAGTACTGCCTGGGATAACCATCGCGCATTCCTCTTTTACAGCAACTGCGGTTATCGGACTGTGGATTGGACGTATGAATTCATGAAAAACCTCTCGGAAACGCCGACACACAAGTGGTAGTCTATCAGTACGATTTTACTCGCAGCATTTCATTCCCTGTTTTTTGGAAGTGATACGGGACGCGCGCAACCGAGCACGTAATCCCATCTTTTTCAAGTTCGTGGATAACGGGTGATAAGAAAGGGGAAGGGTTGCTGTTGACATCAACGATAGGAAAAATTCTCACCTCGGTTCCGATGCGAAGTAGTTCTCGCACGGCATCAAGGTGAAACGTCAGATCTCTGTTTGCGGAGTAGAAAAAGAGGAAATGTGCGGAGAGTACGAGGTCAAAGTGTCGATCGGGAAAGGATAAATTCGGGAGGGATGCGTTGATATATCGTCCCTGTTGCTTGCCACATTCAAAATCTTGGCAAAATTCGTCCATTGCCTGCATCCTGATTTCCGCTAATTCATCAACAGACGAGAATCTTGTCCAGACAAATTTGTCCTGATTTCGGCGGGCTTGGGCGATGACATCCTCGTGGGTTTCCTGAATGCGTTGGCGCAATTCCGCCTCTGAATATCGATAGATTGGGTCTACGGAGATTATCGGTGTGCCACGTTGGTACATCCGAACATTAAATGAAGCGGGACCGTCGCCTACACCTACGATGTCCAGCGTCAAGTCTTCTTCGGAGAGGTTAAACATGTCAAGGTATTCGTCGAACGACCTACCCCACGGCACGATGTCTTTGTAATGGAAGTTCACTAATACCTCATGCCGTTTGATTAACCATGCTCGAGAGGATACCAAGGATTTTGTCGCACCGTTCAATTGGATACACTGCCATGTCAATGTAAAGTTTCTGCCCTTCCAATTTGAGGAACAACCATTCTGTCCCAGTAGTAGTAGCCCCATAGATGCAAGGAATATTATTGTCTTTCTGGTGATTAAAGTGTTGCGCTGCGATCATTTCAGCAACGCATTGCCCGATGCCAAGCGTTGGATCGGCATTCTTTGCCTCAACAAGCACAACGATAGGTGCTTCTAAATAAAATTGCTCTGGCGACAGACTTATCAAAAAATCGCAAGTGCCTGTTAATCCCTGTTCGGGGTCAACGCTGAAGTCGATACCAGAAAACAGGCTGATACGACGATCGAATTGCTCACGGAGTTCAACGAGAACATTGGTCACAATAAGTTCCGAGCGCGCCTTTTCTGTTCTTATAGCGACCGCCAGCTGCACCTTTTTCTCCAATTCCGCAATAAGTGCCTCGCTCGGTGGCGCGGGTTCTATGTCAGAAAAGATGTTTGCGGATTCGACCGTTTCTAACTGGAATTTCTCCCGGACTGTTTGTAAGGTGAAATTACTATAAGCCATGGGATAATGTCCGTCTTTAATCGGCTGCCCCGATCTCAACCTCCTGCAAAACTGCTGCTGCCCGTTGTGCCAACTCAGTTGTAGTATCCCGCTTGAGTGCCCGATTTAAGTGTAAGATAGCGCGTTCGTCTCCACCTTTTGCCAGTTCTAAAGCTTCCTCAAATCCTTTGTTTCCGTAACTGAAATCTCTTGGGATGACCGTCAAGTCAAGGTCTTTCCAATAATACTGGAACGCATCGGACTCCCAATTCTGATAGACATGTTCCCACGTAAGGGAGTTGAAAATATTCAGGTGCGGTTCAAGCATGTGCTCAGCGATCGGGTCATCGACAGCCTGATAGCGGTTGTCGAGCGACACGCGAAGTCGGTCTTCGGTCAAATTTGGCAGTGCCTTGTGGATCGTCAAAGCCGGGAAAATAAGGGTATCGCCAACTTCATAGTTCGTGGAGTGCCATTCACCCGACAATTCGTCCTCATTAACGCAGAGACTGCCAGCACCGAGCGAAAAGTGGTGTTCCATGACCTTGTTGATCTTATGTGATCCGGGTAGGACTGCTAAGCCACCTAACTCAATCGGACAATCTCCGACGGGTGCCCAACAGGTATAGGTCTGGAAATTGCCTTGGAAGTGGACGAAATCTTGATGGATCGGGGTTGTATGTGCCGTGTACTTCGGGAACCAGAGGCGCGCAATCTTTTGCGGATGCGGTAGCACCTCTCTACCGACAATCTTTTCCACCATATCGACGACTTCGTGCCAGTGACCGGAACGGTGGAACGCTTCTAATTTATAGACTTCATGGTACACGTCTGTATATTCGGGATCGCCTTCGGTACATTGGGTCGAAATATCAGCGATGCCGTCCATCGGGTCGGTCCCCGCGACGAGCCAACCGCCCTTCTGCATTGTCGTTAGCATCTCTCGCCGTAACGCCCAGAGTTTGTCGGGATCTTGTAGGCACTTGAAGAAGAGATACCCTTCTTCTGAGATCCGGTGCCGCAACTCTTCTGGATCGTTCATCGCATCGTTGGATATGCGAAGTTCTTTTATTTTTTCCATCTGAATTTCTCCTCGCATCTATTCGTGTCGGTCTCCGTAGATGGGGTACTTCTCTTTTTTCCGTATTCATAGTATAACACATACAAAAAGAAAAGTTCAATTTTTTGTTAGTTATCGGTTCTTCCTATTTCCCACAAGCCAATCAACAGCGAAGTCCACAATAGTACGTTGTGGCATGAGTTGGCAATTTGCGATGCCGACCTTGCCACGCCGAACTACTTTGCCCGCGTCAGAACGCAAAAAATCTTCACCGAGGCGATGGAAATCTGAATCGTCTACATCAATATCTTCAAAGGTAGTCCAGGTTCTTGAACCTTCTTGCGAGATCGGGGCACCCTCCTGCACAACGCGCTTGGTTGGAAAGTCCGCTCGGTATTCTGCAAGATGTATAGAGGTATTGCTCGAATGCCCGACACCGAGAAGCAGGACAGAACCCTCCAAATCGTAGATTCTGGCAAGCGGTGAATTCTCGCCCATGCCAAACGCCAAGGAGTGGTTGCTTATGATGTAAGATGCTTGGGGCCCACTTGCGCAAAAGGAGCTCTGCGGATGCACACTGCGAAGAACGTTCTTTTGTTTTCGGAAGGTTTCGGCGATTTTGCCCATTGAACGGGTCGGAGTCAAATCGGGATCGTAGGCGGGCAGCGTCTGGCGTATGGTTTGCCACCACGATTCCGGTACAGGGGGGTTTTCCCACTGGCTCGGATCGCTCAGGTCGGTTGAGTGGGTCGGCATTACGAGTGTTCCCACTTCGCCTAAGACTTCCTGAAGTGCGAGGATAACAGCGACAGCACCGCCGCAAACCCATCCCATCGCACTCAAGGATGAGTGGACTAATAAGACCATTCCCCTTTCAATACCGAGTGCTTTAAAATCCACCTGCAGCGACTCAACTGTAGCGAGTGTTTTTGTTTTCTCAACAACCTGACCTTCAGGCATTATTAATCACCTTAACTTATACACTATAAGGTGAGGTTAGGAAACCTCACCAGCGGATAGCGGTAAATTATATCGTCCTATTTGGTTCCTATTGCAAGGATATGCGCACTCATGCCGAGTATCGACGGTTCCGCTTCAATCCTGCGAATTAGATCCAAAACAACAGAACGCATCTCAGGATCTGTCCAATAATCTTTAAACGATTCAAAAAGCCACGCTGGTCCTTCTACAGCAAGCGTCGCTTGATGTTGAAAACCGGCTGCAACCACTTCAGAATTGAGTGCTTCGGGACGGTGAAGATACGCATCTGTGAAGTACTTAAGGTCCTCGGTCAGGTTCTGATGGTAACCCGTTTCAAGGTCGTTTTGAACAATGTCCACGTGAATAGGATTCCTGAATCGACCCTCAAAAAAACTGTCGAGCATGGACGCAAAGCGTGAGATACCGGCAGCAATCATAACCCCACCCTCTTGCAATACGCGGTATGCCTCGCTGAGTACGAGCAACCGCTCGTTCTTATCAATGAGGTGATAAAGCGGTCCCAATAATAGCACAGCATCCGCAGACATAGACGAAAAACGCAGTGCCCGCGCGTCGCCAAGCGATATGCTCACAATTGGGTGTTCGGATTGTTGATTTGATGCTGCTTTCGCCTGCTCAATGTGTGTATCTACAGGATCTACGAGGTGGACCTCGTAGCCCTCCTTTGCTAACCAACAGGCATAGGGTCCCGAACCACCTCCGATGTCCAGGATCACTGCCGGTGGTGCGGGTAGATAGCGTGTGATAATCTCTTGGGTGCGTACGAACTCCAGTTGCCCTTTGACACTAGTTGTAAGTCTGTTTGCCTCTTGTGTCTGTCTATAAAACGAAAGAATCTTATCTGAAAGTTGATACAATTTTTATTCCTTAGTGAAATTAGTTACTGGGTCCGTTTCACCCATGCCCACGTTGTCGCCAACTTATCACCTGGCTCAACAGAAAGTGGCTCAAGGTCAAGATCATTGGTGACATCAATATAATTTGGCTTTCCAAATCCACCCTTGCCATCATTTCCGTTTTTGGTATTATCGTTAGCATCACCCGCATCGAAAGTATAGTGCGCGTTTAGACTCTTTTCATCACCGTTGAGGACTTTCATCATAAATTCATTAATCTCTTCTTCGGTGCGAGCAACTTCCCAGATACGGATTTCATCAATGGCACCTGTACAGAACCAATTTTGACTATCACCGACCCCGATATACAGGGAAGCATCGGTTGCCGCTAATTCCTTTGCTCCAAAAGCTGCGGCCCCCTTCTCTTCGCCATCAATATATGTCCGCATCTCCTTACCATCCCAGACACCCGCGACATGTTGCCATTCGTTCGGCTTCAATCCAGGGACATCAAGGATTTTTGTGCCGGGCCAAAGGACAAATCGTAATCCCGTCCCGTTTTGGACAATCTCTGGAAAAATGTAATCCCTTTGACCGCCCCAGTCCTTTGCAAGACACTCACCGACCGGTTTACTCATGTTCATCCACGCCTCTATCGTTATCGCGGTTTTGGGATTTAAACTGTCGCTGTTTGGCACTTCGATAGCTGTTGCCCCATCTAATTCCAGTGCCAGATTCTGTGCCCCAAGCGTACCAGTAGGCATTATCAAACTCATAATGCAAGTTATAAGAAACAGAACTTTCATGGTCTTCCTCCTGAGTTGTCGATTTCGATTAGCAATCGTTCATTTTGATTCTGGGTTCGGCTTGCGACCTCCGAAGATAGCATGCCCAGCCTTCATCCAGAAAACATCAACATCAACAAATCCGGCTTCATCAAGCCATTTAAGTTGATCAAACAAAGATGACGGTTTATCAATCGAATCTGGGTCGGGTTCGGGTTGTGCGTAATGGTTCCAACCCAGTTCACAAAACTGTTCATATCCTCTCAAATCATCATCCAAATCCAGTGAACGTTGACGCACGGCTTCGTTCCAAGCCTTCGCTGCAAGCCTTTGTCCAAAAGGATCCATCGGCTCAGTCAGATCAGCGATAATGAAACTGCCACCCGGCATCAGGAGCGATGCCATATCTTTGAACAGTGTTTGTTTCTCAACAGCATCTAAGTGATGGATCGCCAGAGAAGATACAATAGCATGGACGGGGACAAGCAATTCGCGCCAATCGCTTGCAGCTAAATCGAAGAGGTGTGTCTTAAAACGCTCTCCATAAGCAGCAAGTGCCTTTTCGGCGTGAGCAAGCATTGTCGGAGAACCGTCTAAACCGTAGACGTGGCATTCAGGAAACCTATCCAACAGTGCCCGCGTAAGGAGTCCAGCACCGCAACAGAGATCGAGAATATAAGTGGGTTTCGATGGAGATGGAATCACTTCACAAATGCAATCAATTTGGATCTCTCGGTCAGGGACGAAGTATTTGCCGTAGTCAATGAAATCTTGGGAATTTTCCTCTGCCCATTGCGGTTTAGTAATAGAATCTTGCATAACATATATCTCTGGGTAACGTTTAAAACTATGATGCCAAGTCGTCAAGCATTTGGCGAATTTTCTGTTCACCACTATCAATAAATAACGGAGCCAATGGACCTCTACCGTGCAGGGTTTGGAGTAGCGTGTCAATTTGTATCATACGTTGTTGTGGTGTGCGGCACTTGCGCCATTTTTTAACGAACTCACGAGCGGGTTGTGGATTCCCAGTCCGTAGGGACCGAACACTTTTGCGCCACTCCTGCCACCTGAAGGCATGTTCACAATTCGGACATTCGAGTTTTTCATCCTTCTTTTTTAGACTCTTTCGGTAATCCCGCCATCGCCGTTTGTAGCCGCAGACGGTACATTCAATATTACCGTGCTGATGGAGTGCGACGCTTTGACATTTGGGACATTGCAACTCAGGATCGGATCGCCAATTTCTGGAGGTTCGCTCCACTGGCGGTGGATCCGGTCTACGGACGAGCTCAAGACAGTGAGGACAGGGTAAGAGGACACGGGTTCTCACCGACTGCTTATAGGCTTCCTGGGACCATGTTTTACCACAGGTGCATCGCAACACAACTTCTTTCTGTAGAACGGCGCGACAATCAAAACATCGCGGGGTGTCTCGGAGGGCTTGACGGCAGTCGCGCCAGAGGAGTCGTCCGGTGCAGTGGGGGCAGTGAAACCAGTGTTCGTGGGTTCCCCCCTCGCCTTTACTAAAGAGCGGGTCAATCCGGCGCGTGATCTTCGTTCTGCATTTTGGACATGGCACACGTCCCTCGCGATAAACATCGGCGACTGTGGCGATGTCTGCACAGCGAGCGTAGAGTTCCCAACCGACATCGTGTAGCAGTGTATCTTCATAGATGCCGAGTCGAGCATATCGGTAAAGTTGACGGATTTTAATGGGTTTGACCCGCGGTGCCCAGTCCATAGTAGGTATTTTCTCTACAAGTCAGGCAGAAATTTGAACAACCTCTCCTGTTTCAACGCTACGGCTAATCGCCTCCAAAACGCGCATATTCTGATAGGAATCCTCAAGGCTGGAATGCGGTTGCGTCCCTTCTTGCAACGACTTTGCCCAATGTTGCATCTCTTCGAGATAGCCGGGTCTACCAATACCATGATATGCGGTGTTGAGATCCCACGTTTCAGTCGGTGTATCAGCGTAACCGCCCCCCTCACCGAGCCATGTCGGCATACGGTAACGGCGCAATTGGCGCGTTTCCAACACCTGAATTGCTTGATTGCCAGTGCCTTTGATGAAAACCATCGCTTCTAAAACGGGACCAGTGCCGAGGGTCATCGTCCCGATGCCGCCGTTCTCGTAGCGGAGGTTCACAGATAACGACACAGTGCTGGATGCTGTATCAACCGTCCCCGTCGCATAAACTTCACTGACTTGTCCCATAAAGAAACGCATACAATCGGTCGGATGGATTACTTGATCAAGCATGAAGGGCCACGCAAACGGGGACCCCGCCTCCTGAAGCCGCGGACCTGGGGCGAGATAGCGTGTATGATACTGGCATGCCGCACCGAACTCTTCTTCGTCCATCAGCTGCTTGGCAATCTGGTGTGCGGGTGCATGCCGCCACATTGTGCCTACCATGCCTGTCTTACCGGTTTCATTTGACGCATCAACAAGCATTTTCGCGCCTTCAGCAGTAGTCGCAGGAGGTTTCTCAGTGTAGATGTGATACCCGCGGCGGAGACAAGCAATACCGATGTCTCGATGGAGTTTATCCTCGGGTCTACCGACAACAGCGACTGCGTAGAGATCCTCATTTGCAAACATCTCGTTGTAATCCGTATAATGACGGAGTGCCCCGAACTTTCGGGCATTGGATTCTGCTTTTTCTTTAACGAGGTCACAGGTAGCGACGAATTCAAACGCCGGCACCATCGGTATACACTGCTGCAATTGCGAAGACATGCCACCACAACCGATAAAAGCAATTCGGATTTTATCCATAATGTATATATTCTCCAATTCTTTCGTAGGAGTGAGCCCCAGCTCGCGACCTCCCACTGTATCCTATTCAAAAAGTTGGGCAACTCGACAAGAAAACCCCGGCACAACATCCTCACCGGTAAGTGTATCGGTACCCCTAAACACCTTAATGTCTGTTTTAGAACGATATACTGTTACTGTTTTCATGACAGATTCAACAACCCATACCATTTGGGTGCCGGCATCCAGATAGGCTTGGACCTTTTCGGAGACGCGCCATTGAACATCTGTTGGCGAGACGACTTCGGCTTTTTAATCCTCCTTACAAACTATGCTATGCCTAATAGGTCTGCCAACTCGTTAAAATCATTGGCAACCAAGTCAGATGGATGCGCAGTCACTTCCTGAACCCTACCGGGTCCATACTCCAATGGACGTGGGACGAGTGCCGTTTGAAAACCGACGGCTTGGGAGGCACGGAGATCACCAGGATGTGCGGCGACCATCATGACTTCATTCGGAGATAAGCCAAGTAGGGCAGCAGCGGTCTCGTAAACTTCGGGGTCTGGTTTATAATGCCCCGTTAATTCGGCAGAAAGGATACAGTCCCACGGAAGTTCCCCAAATTTTGCCATATTCGTTAGCAGTGCGACGTTGCCGTTAGAGAGTGTAGCAACAACATATCGCCTGCGTAACCGCGTTAAGCCACTGACAGCATCGGGCCACGGCTTGAGCCGATGCCAGACCCGATTCAGATGGTCTGTATCGGCTTCAGTCAAGCCAGTAATATTAAACTCATCAAGAAGATCATCCAAAATCAACCGATGCAGTGTGTCAATGTTCTGCCACGGTAATTCACCCTGTCGCACCTTATTCATTGCGGGTCCGTATCCGGCACGCCATTTCAGAGCAAATTGTGCCCAATCAATATCAATACCGTGGGTCTCTCCAAATTTTTCACCCTCAGCGACAATTGAACCATACCAGTCTACAACTGTGCCGAAGACATCGAAAGTAAGTGCCTTGACTTCAAAGGGAGTGCTTTGCATTGTGTTATGTCCCTATGCGTGATCTGAAGGTTTGAAAACAAAGTGGCTGGTTCTCCTGTTTAATCCATCTCACATCATACACCAATTTATCCCAATTGTCCACTGAATTGTTTTATAAAAAAGCACTCTGGCGTGAGATTGGACGCCAGAGTGCAAAAAAGATTATATATTTCAAGCCTAAAGATTATCAGTCATAGGCTGCCCGATAAGGTGCCAAAAACTTTTGAAGCTGCCGAATCGCAGCATTTTTGCGGGAGGCAACGGTGCCAATCGGACATTGGACGATCTCAGCAACTTCTTGATAAGATAATCCTTGAAGTTCTGTTAGCCGAAACACGACTTGGTGTTCTTTCGACAGTTTATTGATTGCAGTCTGAATCGCCTCATAAGTCTCTTTGGCAATGAGCAGTGCCTCTGGTGAACAGTGTGTGTCTGCGGTAGCAACAACGATTGGGTGAAAGTTTTCATCATCATCTCCATAGTGTACATCCAATGATTCTATTTGAGGTTTCCTTTTCTCTTTTGCCAACTGCTTCAAACAGAGGTTTTTGGCAATGTGATAAAGGAAGGTTCTGAATTTTGCGATTGGGCGGTACGTTGGTACGCAGCGCCATAACCGTAGAAACGTCTCTTGACAAAGATCTTCCGCAAGCGGCCGGTTCTTAACGAACCGATAGATAAAGTTTAAAGTGTTTGCGTAATGACGTTCGGTTAGAATTCGGAATGCGTCTCTGTTTCCGTCTTTCACAGAGAGCATCAACTGCTCATCAGTCTGTAACATGCTTGTCTCCTCAAAGAGGAGCGTATCAAGCGAAGGCGCGCAACCCTCCCTTCCTTCCATAGTGGAGGATGCCTGCTTGTTCACTCCTCGGTCTGTGCCTTCTCCATAATCGAGTCTTAATCCAACAACGGAACGCACTGGCAGTGTTAAATGCCCGCGCTTTCAAGGAGGTGCGGTCTCCTAAATTACAATCTCGCACTTTTCCTCCGGTCCCGCTACTCCATACACTCTTTCCAATTCTCCAATCGTGAGGCATTGCCTCTGCTAAACATAAAACGTATTGACGCATTTTGTAACCTCTCCTTTTTAGGTTAAATCATCAGATAGGGACAGTATTTAACCGCCTTTTTTATTTCACCATAAAAAACTATTAAGAGTTTAATCCATAGATTCGGAAAAAATTCATTTAAAATTAAAAAAAATACTTAGACCGCTGCTGCCACGTTCGGAGATATGTGTAGAGATATTCCTTACACCCGAATTGGATGAAACGGTTCCAGTGACAATGAAGGTTTCCCAGTCGTGAGGAGTTCCGCTATAACCTGCCCAGTAATGGGTGCGAGAAGAATCCCGTTTTTGAAATGTCCGGACGCCAAGACGACGTTGTCGTATCCGGGTAGATAGCCGAGAAGGGGACCTTTTCTGGCGTACGGACGCAAACCTGCCCACGTTTGGACAAAGGTAGCCTGTGCCAACTGAGGTGCAATAGCGAGCGCTGCATCAATCATCTGCTTGGTGCCCTCAACCGTTGTGCTTTTGTCATAGCCGACGAATTCGACTGTTGCACCGAGCAGGACCTTGCCGTCTGCTCTCGGAACGATGTAGATGCCGAGTCCATCAATTGTCCGCTCGAAAAGCGGTGGCATCGCTTCAATGAGGACTATTTGTCCCTTCGCGGGTCCAATCTGCATTGGAACACCAAGGTCCGCAGTAAGTTCACCTGCCCAACATCCGTTAGCAATCACAAATGTGTCAGCGTATAAGGTTTCACCGTTCACAACAACCCCAACAACACGGTCACTTTCTCGGACAAAGCCGGTGACAGGATTTCCCAATTGGAATTTCGCCCCAAATTTCGCTGCACCCTTTGCGAGTGCGGTCACCATCTTCGGGTTGCGTACCTGTGCATCTTCGGGAAACAGCACCCCACCGACAATTGATCGCGAAAGTGCTGGCTCTAATTCCCACGCTTGCTCGGATGTCAAGACTTCGGTTGAAAAACCGTTTTTTACACGGCGGTCCGCGAGACCGATGAGTCCTGCTGCTTCAGTTGGATTGAAGAATACTGAGAGCGTTCCAGCCCGAATGAATTCAATATCTATCTGCGTCTCTGCGCGGAGTTCTTCCGCTAACGCCGGGTAGAGGGCAAGACTGGCGCGACAGAGTTCTGGATACGGCTCATGTGTTGAGGCGTGTGAGGTGAGAATCCCTGCACCTGCCCATGAGGCTTCTGTGCCGACGGCAGCAGCTTTGTCAATGAGAAGCGGTTGGATATCTCGTTTAGCGAGGTTGTAAGCGATAGCACACCCGATAATGCCCCCGCCGATAACGATGACATCCGCATGATTTCGACTCAAGTTAGTCCTCCGATTTGGGGAAGTGTTGTATTCGGAAAGAAACTCGCAAAGACGACAATAATTAATAGTTTAACACATTATGTGCCCGTTTTCAATTGGACTTGGCTTCAGTTTTTGGACGATATATGTTTCCTTTTAAGGAAAACGCCTTCGTAAAATACTAACAACCAACAACTAATAACCAAAAACCACTCAACTGTTTATACATATTTTCGGATGCACTTTTCTGAGACACAGAGAACCTCGAAAAAAACAGCGTTATGAGATAGACTTTAGATTATGGTTTGAAATTTCAACGAATTTCGTGTATAATTATCATAGACAGACCAAAGTGAACTATCTCAAATTCGGTGATGGGAAAAATAAAAAGGCACGCCTAATGTGAAAGGTTTTTAAATGATCCTTGGAAAAGTTACAGGGACAGTCGTCGCGACGCAGAAAGATGAAAAATTGATTGGCAGTAAGTTGATGGTTGTCCAAGACGTAGATTTAAATGGCGAAGTCGACCGAAAATATACGGTCGCCGTGGATGCGGTCGGTGCGGGTATTGGTGAGATTGTGCTTGTTGCAACGGGTAGCTCAGCACGGCAGACCAATGTGACCAGCAACAAACCGGTTGATGCCGTCATCATGGCAATTGTTGATACCATAGAAGTTTGCGGAAAAGTGCGGTATCACAAGTAGTAAATGGAACGAGAGATGGAACGGGAACGTATCCGCGCCGAAACCCTCCAACGTCGCGATGGACTCGCGCAAGAAGTCCGATCGGTACTTAGCCGAAGGATCATCAACTTCCTTGTCAGTTGGATACAGAACGAAGATTTCGATACTGTAATGCTCTATCTGAGCATGAAAAGTGAAGTGGAAACGTTCAGTTTGTTGGATATCTTGCTTCACCAAGAGAAGATAGTCTGTGCACCTGTAGTAGATACACACCAGTTAGAACTCACGCCTCGCCAGATTCGGAACCCCAAAACAGAACTCGTTCAGCACCGCTACGGTCTGTTAGAACCGAATGCGGCCTGTCCAATTCTCCCAGTCTCGCAGCTACAGCTCATCATTGTCCCCGGTATCGCTTTCGATGCTAACGGCTATCGCCTCGGATACGGTAAGGGTTTCTATGACAGGTTCCTCACGAAGTGTCCAGATGCTGTTAGGGTAGGATTGGCGTATCAGGTGCAGATTGTTGAAGATACATGCCCGCAAACGTGGGACCTCCCCGTACACTACATTTTCACAGAGAAGGGTATAATAGATGGCAGCGATCAGCCATCAGCAGTCAGTTAAGAGGTTTCCACGTAACAATTCACCATATTTTTCGGCTTTATGATAACTATTTATGGTAGATTTTAGAATTAATTGGACGCTCTGCCCCGGCGAAGTTAGGAAACCTTGAAGAAATCCGCAGAAACACCCCACGGAATGCCACACGCGCATTCCGTGTTGATTCGCAAAGACCCTACCGGGGAGGAGAGGATGTTTATTTATTTTCAGGATCCACCATGGCATCAACAAAGGGTCTGAGTTTCTCTATAGTCTTCGGTCCGATACCTTTGACATTTTGGAGGGCATCCACACTGGTGAAATCACCGTGCTGTGTGCGATGGTCAATAATTCTTTCCGCCAGTCGCTCACCGATGTTAGGAAGGGTTTGGAGTTCTTCCGTAGAGGCAGTATTGATATTGAGAAGCACGGGTTTGTTCGATATAGCAGATTTTGTTGTGCGATCTTGCGGGTGTTCCGTGTTCGGCACAGCAATTAGATCCGGTTCTCCGAGAAATACGGCTGGTGCGAACCGCCGCACTCCCCAAAAGCCAGTTCCAGCCAAAATCAGTATCACGAGTAAAGTCACCGCTTTCCAATAATGGCGTTCAAGAGCATCTTCCACGCTATTCATCTCCGCTTTCCTCAAGAAGAAGTATCTGATTCGCAGCGACACCGCTGATTAACTGTTCGACCCCGTTTTGCCAACGAACTACAACACTGTCTACATGTTCATAATCACCTATTCCGAAATGAAGCGTGAGATCCCGTTGCGAGAGATAACCATCTCCACTCTGTACCTCACGTACCTGTGTAAGTTCGCCGGTCGTTACCTTAACACGTGTGCCAATTGCATCCGTAGAACCGTTCGCTGCGATCAAGCGAATCTGTAGATAGTTCTTTCGGTTACCACCGTCGTTACGGAGCAGTCGAGGGGGCGCGTTGGAATTTGTTACAACAATATCAATATCGCCATCTAAATCGTAGTCTGCAAAAGTAGCCCCACGGCTTACGTCTTCCAACTTCATACCAGTACCGAGGGCTTCAGAGGCCTCAGTAAAAGTGCCGTCCCGGTTATTTTTGAAAAGGAGATTACGCTGCCCGTAGGTGCCTTCTTGTCCGAGTTCTGCAAGATTTTCGTGCAGATGCCCGTTAGCGACAAAGAGATCTTGATACCCATCGTTATCATAATCAATGAAGGCGGTTGCCCAACCGAGGTATGGATAGGTAATCTGTGCTGTTTTTGTGGTGGTAGTTGCGTCTGTGAAAAAACCGTCTGCATCGTTACGATAGAGGGTATTTGTCTGGTCAGCATAATTGGTGACAGTGAGATCAAACCATCCATCGTTATTCCAATCGCCAAATGCGGTTCCCATACCGTTTTCAGGGGCACCATCCTCACTGAGCGCAATACCCACCATGAAACCGATCTCCTCAAAAGTGCCATCACCGTTATTGCGGTAGAAAAGGTTCTCTGTAGAATCATTTGCGACGTAAATATCAAGTGCCCCGTCGTTATCATAGTCGCCCCAGACAACGCCTAACCCCTTGCCAGTCGTATTGTAAATTCCGACAGATTTGGTAACGTCAGTAAACGTGCCATCACCATTATTGCGATAAAGCGTATCGGATTGGGCAGGGAAATTATCGGGTTCACAATAGGCACGAATCCCCTTCTCTTTCAGTCCACACCATGGATTCTCGGCGATATCAAAAACGATGTAGTTGACGACGTAGAGATCAAGGTTGCCATCACGGTCATAATCAGCGAATGCACAACTGGTACTCCAACGCGGCTCGGTCACGCCTGCGGTTTCGGCGACCTCCGTGAACGTGCCGTCCCCGTTGTTGCGATAGAGCCGATTCATGCCGTAGTTCGTGACATAGAGATCCAGGTGACTATCGTTATTGTAATCGCCGACAGCACATCCGTGTCCGTAACCGGTATCTCCGACTCCGGCTATTTTGGTAACATCCGTAAAGGTGGCATCACCGTTATTGCGATAGAGTCGATTGGTTGGAATTTCTGGAGGGACATATCCGGGGAGTGGCGCGCCGTCAACGAAATACAAATCGGCATCACCATCAGCATCATAATCAAAAAAAGCGGCACCCGAACCGAGCGTCTCCATAAAATATTTCCGTCCACTTCGTCCATCTGTGTGCTTCCAGTGGATACCCGCCGCCTGTGTTACATCAACAAACTGAATACCTGTGTCCGCTGCTGCAGGTGAAGTTGCATCACTTGGTGCAAAAATCGCGATGAGGACAAGTAGACAGATATTTATACCTTTATTTTGTCTTTTCATCTGCCTCCTTCATTTTGGTCAAGGTCTGTCGAAAGGCATCGTTTTCAGGATCCATTTCGATTGCAGTCTGAATTGCTTTTAGGGCGTTTTCACGCTTGCCTGCTTGAAAATAAGCCAAAGCGAGTGTGTGCATATACTGCGGTGATTGTGTAAGGTGAAACGCTTTTTCAGCGTGTGCGATAGCATCCTGCGACTCGATCCCTTGCAGAATGTAAAGTCGCGCTAAGGCGTTCAGTGCATAGTGCGCCTTGGCATCCAACGCTAAGGCTGTCTGAAACGCCGAGATCGCCTTCGGAAACTTCCCGTATTTCGCATAAACAAGCCCAAGTTGATACTGTTTCAGCGGGTTATTCGGTTCAATGAGAATGGCGCGTTCGCGGTCTTCAATCTCCTGTGCGATCGCGTTGAGGCGACAGTAGATTTCCATCGCCTGCTTTCCCTCTTCAGGTCGTTTGAGTCGGAAGAGTGCTTGGGCGAGGTTATAGTAGGCACCGACGTGATCGTTCTGTTGTGCAATAACTCGCTGGTATTCCATAGCGGCACGTTGGAATTGACGCTTTTTCGTGAGAACCAAGCCGAGGCAATACCGTGCGGCAGTAAACCGCGGATCGTGTCGGACAGCCTTTTCTAAAAGCGGGAGTGCCTTATCCAATTCCCCCTGTTTTTGATAGATAGCACCCAAGTTCCCATTTGCCATAGAGAGGTTGGGGTCTTGTGCTAAGGCAGCTTTGTAATAGCGGATTGCTTGTCCCTCCTGTTTGACGGCTTCATAACAAGAGGCGAGATTGCTCATCGCGGCGGTGTGGTTGGGGGAACGTTTAAGGCTTTCCTGATAGGCTTCAATCGCCTCTTTATATCGATCCGCCTGCTGATAGGCAGAGGCGATACCCAACCATACTTGCAATGATTCGGGGTGCTTTTGAATAAGGTCTTGATAAACCCGGATAGCGTCATCAAAGCGTTCGGTTCTCGCGTAGAGCAAGGCGAGATTGGACTTAGCCTGAACCAGATCAGGGGCCATACGCATCGCGTGTGCAAGTGCCTTCTCAGATGCGGGAAAGTCACCGAGTTGGAGGTAAACTGTGCCTAAAGCGGCGTGTGCTTTGGCAAAGTCTGGGTTTAAATCAACAGCGCGATGAAGATATTGGAGTGCCTGTGGATATTCGCCTTGCCGTGCGGCTTGCATAGCGCGGGCGTAAAGGTCTTGTGGGGTTTGCGCGACAGCATCACACACAGCACCCACTATAACGATTAGAAAACAGGCAACGAACGATATACCCTTTGACAACATAGATGTTATCCTCCGCTACTAATTTTAACGTGAGAGGGTATATTGCGTCAAGGGTTATTCTTCCGCCCATAGACGAAAGATGTCATAGGGCTCAGGGCGAGCAGGCCGCAAATCTCGCCAGCGGGAGTGGAGGGTATTATTTTTTCAACCCTATAGGGGTGACATCTCTGTAGAAATGCGCCCCCCCAAAATTCACGGTCCCCGTACGGGCGGCATTTGCAGGAAACTTCAACGAAATATGTACTCCCCTGATGCTTATAAAAGACGGAAGGACTTTTTTTGGGAGTTACGCCGGGTCGGTGTCCGCATCGGTGCCTTGATGTTTCTGAAGGGCTGCCGCCTTATACGCAGCAACCAACTCTTTTTCAAAATCAATCCAGAGCTCGAGCCGCCGCCAACGAGACACCGTCGAATCTGTGACCTTGAAGTGGGACGCAATCTCAGCATTGCTCCGCCCCTTGAAAGACATCTCACAGGCTGCGAGAATCCTGCCTTTTGAATTACTACGCATCTTCCCCTCCTCTTCAGCCGCCTTTGCCGGTTGGCTGTTATCCGTTGTGAACCGCGTCCATTGGCAGTGTCGTCCCAGGTCTTTAATAAAACGTAGCGATGAGAGTGTCGACGGTTCTCATCGCTACATTAGGTTTGGTCAGTTCCGCGCGTTGCGCGCATGGCCCCCTGACCGCCAGCATTTAGTTTGAATTTAGGAGGTTAATGTCGTCCTAAAAAGACAGGGTGAGTTTAGCGTCATCCCAGGACGTGCCGATTAGCCGTCAGCACGCTTCACTTCGTTTCGCTTTCAGCCGTCAGCCATCAGCAAAGACGCAAGCGTTATAAAGTAGGGGTAGGTCTTGTGCCTACCTTCGTGGATACCCACCGTTGCGTAGGGGCAACCCTTGGGGTTGCCGCCTATCTTTCTGATCGCTGAAAGGATTGCGTAGCAATCCGCCCTGACCCCTGACGGCTATTTGCTATTTCAAAATCACCATCTTCCGCAGCGGCGACATTTCATCGGTTTCCAACTGGTAGAAATAGATTCCACTCGCCACGCGTTCACCGAATGCGTTCCGACCATCCCAATACGCCGCACGACTCCGAGAGGTATAGTAACCCGCCGATTGATGACCCACGGTCAACGCACGCACCAACACGCCTTGCGCATCGTAGATGTTGATTTTCACATCCGTGCTTTCCGCCAAGTGATACGGTATCCACGTCTCCGGGTTGAATGGGTTCGGATAGTTCGCCAACAACACCGTCTCGTCAGGACGTGCGGATGCCAACAAGTGTTGCAGATACAACAACGCACGCTGCGCCGCAATCGACGCATCACTTGATGCCAACAACACCTCAACCTGTTCCTGCACCCGATCAAAGTCGATATCAAGTGCCTTCATATCAATCGCAAGCGTCGGGGCAGCGACATCGTCGTCGAGGTTACCGAGAACGAGGATAATGTCGGTTACATCCACCATGCCGTTGCCATCCACATCTGTGCGTGGATTCGCGATGTCTGCACCGCTCTGTCCGATCGCTGCGGCAACTGCCCGCGTATCGGCGTTATTCACCGCACCGTCGCGGTTGATATCATATCGCGAGAAAGTCGTCTGATCGTTGTTCGTCTGTTGCGTATTCCGAGTCCCTGGAGTCGCCACGGCAGTCGTGCCATCGGTCACTGCAATGCTCAACGCAATACCTGTCGGACCCATCAGACCCGAAGCAACGTCTCGGACGAACTTACCCGCAAGGTTGGAACGTTGAATCTTACCGGCACCCTTCGTCCAGTAAATCTTGTTGTCCGCAGAATCCACAGCAAGCGAGGTCGGCACACCCGAGGCGAAGGTCTTCAACGCCTGCGCGTTAGACCCGTCAAGGTTCGACCGATTCAGACTCCCGCTGCCGTCAGCGTTCCGTTCTATCCAGTAAACCTTCCCTTTCGCAACGGAAAGTCCTAACGGCTCGCCTAAACCTGTAGCGATGTTCTGGATCGTTAACTGTGCGTCTGTGAGATCAATCCGACGGATCCTGCCGATAGACTCCGTCCAATACAGATGTCCATTAGAGACGACGATCGTCGGGTTGCGAAGGTTCTCCAACACGTTCGTCAACTTCGTGCTACCCGCCGTCTGCATGCTCTGGATACGCCCGCGTGAGTTCGCCCAGTAGAGGGTATCGCCTGTAGCGTCAACGGTAATCCCGCGTGGCACAGCAGTGATCGTCTTTAGCGTCCGGACGTTGCCCCCGTTCAGGTTCGCACGCCGGATGTCGCCGCGGTTCTCACCCGTTTGCACACTCAGATACAAGACGTTATTTGCCGCATCCACAGCGACGTTCGTAATCCCCGTAAGATTGGGGGCGAGACTCTCAATCTCGTCGTCAACGAGCCTGTAGAGTTTCCCTTCGTTTCTGCTAATCCAATACATCGGGGGACGTTGTGAAGCGTTGAGCAGCACCTCTGCCCCTGACGTGGCTTTGAACGTAACGGGTGACACGCCTGTCACGCTTGCGCGGACGGTGTTCTCGCCGGGGTCATCGCCGAGTGTGAGTGTCGTCTGTGCGCGTCCGTTATTGTTGGTGGTGGCAGATGTTGGAGACACGCTCCCGCCGCCTGCGGTGACTGAAAATGACACACTTACCCCAGAAACAGGAT